>JBIOHE010000389.1:0-3912 GCA_044448725.1 Sphingobacteriales bacterium
CCGTATAGGCTTAAAATAATTAAATTATAGATTGAATTAAACATATTTAATGCATCAACAGCGGCGCATTACCGAAGAAGAAATTATCGGGCAATGCAAAACAGGCAGCTTAAAATATCAGGAACTGCTTTATAAGCAGTTTTATGGCTATGCCATGGGTATAAGTCTGCGCTATAGTTTAAACCGCGATGATGCCATGGAGGTAGTAAATGATGCTTTCATTAAAGTGTTTAATGCCATAAATAATTTCAACAGCGACAAGCCTTTTAAAGCCTGGCTGCGCACTATTCTGGTTAATACCGCCATTGACCGGCGCCGGAAGGATTTAAAATTCCAGCTGAATGTTGAATTGGAAAATGCAATGCCGGCTATCAGTGTAAATGGCATTGAAACCCTGAATGTTCAGGATATTTTAAAGCTGATGAATGAATTGCCGCCGATACAAATGACCATATTTAACTTATACGAGGTTGACGGTTATAGTCACGATGAGATCGGGCAGCTATTAGCAATTCCCGTGAGCTCTTCGAGGGTGTACCTGAGCAGGGCGAAAGAGAAATTAAGAAATGTTATAAGATCAGAAGAACAAAAACATGGACGATCAGTTGGATGAGGAACTAAAGAACCGCATCAGGGAGGTATTTAACAGTGTTGAAGACCCATCCGCTGATGAAGGCTGGTTGCTGCTCCGGGAAAAATTCCCCGAAGAACAGTCAAACCGCCGTGCATTTGCATGGCTATGGTGGGGTGCCGCCGCCGTTTTATTTCTATTTTTAACAGCAGGTATATGGCTTTACATTAAAAATGAGCAGCCCGACCAGACCAGCGTTAAAGCCCCCAAATACACGGCCGGCGCAAACCTGACGGTAACTAAAGGCGTTGCGGGCACTAACAATAAAAAAACAACTGCAAATACAAGCGTCACTGCCGGTACAGTAAATCAAAATAAAAAAACAAAAGGTATCGCAGAAAATATTGTTGCTGCACATCCGAATACTTTAAACGCTCCAATAATTGTTAAAGACAGTGCGCCGGATAACAATACCTCCGATCATAAAACAGCGGGCAGGGCAATTGCAACTATACCTTTAAAAGATACCACCGGCAAAAAGATATATCTGGCCCAAACAACCGATAGTGTTAAAAAAGAGAATAGTCAGGCATCGTCTGCAAGTTTAGCTGCAACCGGTTCAAAAAACAGTTCAAACACAAGCCCTGTTATTGTAAAATCCGGCCCGGCAAAATCAATGACTCAAATGTTTGCTGAAAACACAGGCGGAAAGACAGAAAAACCAATCGAAAAGACTAAAAATGTACATTTTGGGGTGTATGCAGCAACCTATTTTAATTATGCCAAAGGCAGCAGCAACAATGCAAACCTGGGGGCGGGCCTTACAGCCGATATTAAAATAAATAAAAACCTTAGCCTTGCTACCGGCCTGACAGTAGCTCAGAATTCTTTAAATTTCGCATCGGGTATTCCCACTTCTACAGCCGGGTCAAATTTTGCTGTGCTAAATTCACCCTCTGTTCCGGGACCATCACTCGCTGCAAGTTATTATAATACCGGATCTTCTGTTATGGTAGCGTCGGCCCCTGCTTTTAAAAATTACGATGCCAGCCTTGTTGGTTTAGATATACCTTTAAACCTGAAATATGAATTGAACCCCAAAAAATACCAGGTGTATTTTTTGGCAGGCTTTAGCTCGGGTACATTTATCAACGAAATTTACACCTACCAGTACAACTACCCGGCCCTGGCTTCGCCAGGCTTACAGGCAACACAAAAGGAAACTTCGCGCAATAGTTTTAACAGCTTTTATTTTGCAAAAACGCTCAACTTTGCGTTGGGTGTTGGGTATCCATTAGGCAAAAACCGTATTATTCTTGAACCTTTCCTAAAATACCCGCTTGAAGGCCTGGGTTCAGAAAATATCCGCTTTGGCGCCGGGGGGATAAACCTGAAATTCAATTTTCAATCAGCAAATAAAAAATAAATGAGAAAATCATTCCTTATCGTGCTAAGCCTTTTTGTATTTACGCATTCGTATGCGCAAAAAATTGAAGTATCGCTCGGAGCAAATTCGGGTCTGTTCCATTATTCGGGGAACGGCACAACGTCAAGTTCCTTTATTAATGGCGGGCAGACACCACTTACAGGCGGCTACCCCAATTATACATGGGGGAACCAAAACGGTTTTAGTTACGGAGCCAATATCCAGGCACAACATGTTGCTAAATGGGGTTTTATTGCAGGCCTGCAGGCAGGTTATGATGTTTTAAGAAGTGAGGCCGTGATCACCGGTGTGTATCATGAGGCAAACGCCTATACCAACAACGCTATTTTAATCAACACGCCGGTTAAGGGAACATCTGTTGTCCAAGATCAGTTTATAAACGCCAATCCCTATCTCGGCTATCGTTTGCCTTTAAAAAAAATTAAAATTGATCTGTTGCTTGGTATTGATTTAGGCTTTGGTGTTAACTCATTTGAAAAAAGCAGGTCCGTTGCCGCCGATGGCACAGTATATCAGACCAACGTAAACTATGGCAAGGGCGCTTTCGAGCCGCGCAACAGGTTTGGTCTTGCCGTTTCTTATAAAAGGTTTGGAATTACCGCAAGTTATGCGCATGGTATAATCAATCATTCTTCCGGCCTTATGAATGACTCCCCTATTATTTTTTATGCCTATAGCGAACTGGTCCGTTTTGGGCTTATTTACAGGATACTTTAATTGAGCGGAAAGCGGAAGGCTTAAAGCAAAAAGCTTGTTTGTCAGCAAAACATCAGGCTTTCAGCTTTAGTCTTTTAGCATTCAGCTCCTTTCGCCCCCTATTTGAAACGTATGGCTTTTACCGGCGTTATTTTGGCTACCAGCATTGATGGCACTAACATCACCAGCAGGCAGACGATAAGGGTACCCAAATTCAACAAAACCAGGTCGGTAAAGTTAAATTGTATGGGCACGAAATCCATATAATACGATTCCCGGTCGAGCGAAAAAAAATGAGTTTGAGATTGAAAAAAAACAAACCCTATCCCGAAAATATTCCCGAGCAGCATGCCCAGCCCGATCAGATAGAAGGCGTTGTATAAAAATACTTTTTGAATCAGCCAGTTTGTGGCCCCCATTGCTTTCAATATCCCGATCATAGCGGTGCGTTCCAGAATCATAATCAGCAATGCCGAAATCATATTAATTACGGCTACCATAATCATCAAAATTAAAACTACGCTGGTATTCCCGTCAAGTAAACCAAGCCAGGCGAATATGGTTGGATAATTATCCATAACGGTGTACGATTTAAGCTTCAGCGGCAATAAACCATCAATAGCATCACTGGCTTCTTTTAAACGGTCGAAATCAGCTATTTTTATTTCATACCCGCCTATTTCGTTTGGGTTCCAGTTATCCAACCGTTTAATTAACGACAAATCGCCGATTACAAAAGTTCTGTCCGCATCCTCTACTCCGGTATTATAAATCCCCCTAACAGTAAACGGGCGCATCCTGATGGGTTCCTGAACAAAGTACATCAAAATTTTATCGCCGATTTTAAGCTTTAAGCGGTTGGCAGTGAATTGTGAGACCATGATCTGCTTTTTCGATGCAACTGAATCCTTAAAATCAATTACATTGCCTGCCGCCAGATTTTTTTTCATGAATGACCAGTCGTAATTTTCATCAACACCTTTCAGCACCACGCCCTCTATTTCAGTATTAACCCTGATAATACCCGGTTTGGTGCCAAAAGGCATCACCTTTGTTATCAGGTGATTGGACAGCGCTTTTTTTACAAAAATTTCACTTTCAGCAAATGGAGAGTTTTCATTAGAATTATTCAGATCGTACTTAATCACCTGTAAATCGCCCGAAAAGCCCCTTACCTTCTCCCTGATCTCCCGCTTAA
>JBIOHE010000390.1:0-3900 GCA_044448725.1 Sphingobacteriales bacterium
GCGCACGGGGTAAGAAATAAGGATAACGTAGGGCTTTTGGTTGCCCGCAGTTTTGATATGATTATCGGGATGCTCGCCATTATGAAGGCGGGAGGGGCTTATGTCCCGATTGACCCTGACTACCCGATTGACCGGCAGGAATATATTCTGCAAAACTCCGCCGCAGAAATTGTGATTGCCGATAGTGACTACCCCTTAGCAGCATTGTTGCATGAAACGCAACTGATAAAACTAAAGGAGATCAACCTGGATAACCTTAAAAATGTTAATCCGCAGGTAAATCCGGATAGCGGGCAGCTTGCTTACACAATATATACTTCCGGCTCGACGGGAAAGCCAAAAGGGGTAATGATAGAGCATCACTCTGCTGTGAATTTAATCACCTGGGTTAACAGCGAATTTAATATCGGGCCCGGCGACTGCCTCTTGTTTATCACCTCCATGTGTTTTGATTTATCGGTTTATGATATTTTTGGCTTACTGGCTGCGGGCGGATCAATAGTAATGGTTGAAAAAAAGGAGTTGATGGATGTGCCGAAGCTGAAAGAAATGCTTGTTAAGCATCAGGTTACGTTTTGGGACTCCGTACCCTCAACCATAGACTATTTTGTAGCAGAACTGGGGAATGCAGAAATTAAACCTTTTCATAATTCCCTGCGCCTGGTGTTTATGAGCGGCGACTGGATACCCGTTAATTTGCCTGACCGGATAAAGAATTATTTTCCGAAGGCAAAAGTGATCAGCCTCGGTGGCGCTACAGAGGCGACGGTGTGGTCTAATTTTTACCCGATTGATAAGGTAGAACCCCATTGGACGAGCATCCCTTACGGTAAACCGATGAACAACAACTTTTTTTACATCCTTGATGAGCAGCTAAACCCTGTACCGCTTGGCGAACAGGGAGAATTATATATCGGGGGGGTTGGGGTTGCCAGGGGGTACGCTAATGATAAGGAGAAAACAGATAAGGCGTTTATAAAAGATCCATTTAACAACAGGCTGGGCGGAAGGATGTACAAAACCGGCGACCTGGGCCGGATGCTGCCCGACATGAATATGGAGTTTATCGGCCGGATTGACGACCAGGTAAAGATCAGGGGTTTCAGGATTGAACTCGGCGAAATAGCAACAGCTTTACAGAAACATGAAAAAGTAAAAGCGGCCACAGTATTGGCCAAAACCATAAAGGAGCATGAAAAAGAGCTGGTAGCTTATATTGTCGGCGATGTAAATGCGGCGGCATTAAAAACCTACCTGACGGAAAAACTGCCTTTTTACATGGTGCCGGGCAGTTATGTGATGCTGGATTCGATGCCCTTAACAAGTAATGGCAAAGTGGATAAAAAAGCATTGTTGCTGTACCACTGCCAAACCGAAGATAAACTAAGTTTTTATGCAGCGCCCCGCACATCGATAGAAAAACTATTGACAGATATCTGGACCGAAGCCCTGGGCGTTAAAAAAATCGGTATTTATGATAACTTTTTTGAATCAGGCGGGCATTCGCTGGTCGCAGTGAAGGTGATGACCAAAATTGAGCGGTTAACCGGCAAACGTTTGCCGCTTGCCTCACTGTTTGAAAATCCCACCATCGAAAAGATGTCGCAATTACTTCAGATGGACGGCAGGTCAGTAACCTGGGATTCACTGGTGCCAATAAAACCACAGGGCAACAAAACGCCTTTATACATTGTACACGGCGCGGGGTTGAACGTATTGCTATTTAATGCGGTAGCCATCGGCTTATCGCCTGATCAGCCCGTATATGGCTTACAGGCAAAAGGGTTAAACGGCATTGATGAGCCATTCAACAGGATTGAAGACATGGCAGCGCATTATGTTGCTGCCATAACGAAACAAAACCCTAACGGCCCTTATGCACTTGCAGGTTTTTCTTTCGGTGGCGTAATTGCCTTTGAAATGGCGCGCCAGCTTAAAACGCTGGGAAAAGAGGTAAAAATGCTTGCTGTTTTTGATACATATATTTACGAGTGTACGTATTATGACCCACAGCCTTTAAAATCTCTTAAAAAAATATGTTTTAATTTTAACAGCCTTCTGTACTTTTTTAAATTCAGCAGCGGCTTTAAAAACACAATTATTGAAAAGGGCACTATATTGAAGCGAAACCTGATCAGGGTTTACTGGAAATTACGGTACGGTAAGGATCAAAGCCAGCCAGGTTTTTTTGGGTATGCCTACAAAATTGATAAATGTAACCTTGAGGCGTTAAAACGCTATCAGTTTAAACCACAGGATGTTGCTGTTGAAGTATTTAAAGCGGAAACCCGTACATTTTACGTTAAGGATAAAGAAAATATGGGATGGAAACCTTATGCGCTAAAAGGAGTAAATATTCATAATATTCCGGGTGAACACAATACAATTTTTAAAGCCCCTAACGATAAAATATTTGCGGTTGAACTACAAAAATGCCTGGATAGCGCTGACGTTGAAGAATATGCGATGTTTGTGTAGGTAAGTTTGTATTTAATCAAAAAGGGGGCGGTTTTGCACCTCCTTTACAGCCTGATTAACCCGGTTTGCCAAAGAATCCCAAACGCAAAAATTGCAGGTATTATACACAAAGCCACTTACCCTGACGGCTGGTCATAGTTTATTTTAAAGCCTAAGCCATTCTAACGTGGAAGAAAAGCAGGAGTCCTTTAGGTTTACCACCGGATGTGCCGCTGCGGTTGTTTTCTTCTATGATATTGAGTTTATGAAGTCCAGTCCCGATAGCTATCGGGAATCTGCCTAATTGCTCTTTAGTCCTAACTTATGATTGGCAAAATCCAGCATAAACTCGTTATTTAAAAAGAACTCAAGTCCTAAAATAGAAAGGGTTCCCCCTGATGTGGTCGGGTTTTCTACATCCGTTAAATTATCAACGGTGCTTGTAGTATAGTTGTAACTAAATCCGAAAGTGGTACCCACTGTTATTGCCGTACCCGCTGGCAGCTGCGTAATACTGCCGGTAAAATTCGGGTCTTCGATATAACTGAAAGGATCTGTTCCGGTGTCAAATAACATTTCAGTTGAAAAGGGTTTACTACTGTAGTTTACAGTAGCCGGAACAATTGGAGGGTAGCCGGTGCCTGCATAAAAATTAAGCTGGGTCATAGAAAATCCCGACGATGATGAAAGATCAGACGCTGTTAACCCAAGTGTAATTGCGCCCGGCACATAAGTGCCCAAATACGAAAAATTGGCTGCATTAAGCTGCGCCATTTTAAACCCTTTGGTAAGGCCGTTTCCGGGATCGAAATATCTGAAAGGGCTGGTAATGTAGGCATTGTTTGGAAAAACAACATCGTATTCTTCGTTCACACCAAACACATCAAAATCATGGGCGGCGTACTGAACGCCTTTAGCATCGATGGCTTTGTAATATAAAAAAAACGGAAGCCGCTTAATTACTATATTGCCGTTTCGGTCGCCAACCGTTACACTGGCGTATGCCAGGTTGCCATATACTTTATCTATTGAAGCCGCGTCGTTTCCGTACTCAACAATCTGGGTTTGGCTGGTAATAGTAATGCCGTTAACAACGGTTGAGTCGCCTGTAAAATTAAACCCGGTGCTTGTGATCATTGATGCAGGTACAACACCGTTTGCATCGATAACCATTCCGCCCGAACCGGTATCAAATACCAAACCGTAATTAACCGGCTGGGTTCCGATATTTGAGATAGCAATGACCAGCAATTTATAAATTGATGAGTCGGTTTCATACAATCCGAGTCGCGTTGGGGTTGCGACAGGTGTTACCTGATTATTATTATTGTTGTTTTTTTTACAGGAAGCAAAAGCGAACAATAAAAATAATAGCGAAATAAACGGAAGCTTTTTGACAAAGTAACCTTTTTTCATTATCAGGAAGTTATATATATGTCCAAA
>JBIOHE010000391.1:0-3896 GCA_044448725.1 Sphingobacteriales bacterium
GCAGCCACAAAGGACCGCCCTAAACAGGCTAACATAAAGCCGCCTAAAAATCAAAGATAAAATAAATCATACGCATTACTTGTATATCAACACAGAATCCCGTAATAATGGCGTTTTGCCCAAAAAGGCCTCATTTGGTAAAAATTAACCGCAAGGATCACCGAGGAGCACAAGGAGGCTTTATAACGCTTTGTGTGGGGAACCATTTCATCCTGATAGTTATCAGGAATCTAAAAAAATGTTATTATATATGGTTTTCTAAGGTTCCAAAGAGGCGTAGCCTCGATAAATATCCGCTATTGGGCGGACGGATTTTAATCCGTTGAAAAAGAGAATAAGAAAAAGATTAAGAACCGTAGGTTCGACCCATATTGACACCATTAATAGCGATTAAATATGGGTCGTGCCGAAAGCACTCTTTATATTGAATTCATGTAACAACGGGTTAAAACCCGTTGCTATAAAATGTTTCGAGCCGAAGGCTCTATAATTAAACGCTTACCCATACAAATCATTATAGATCCCACAAAGATCACTGAGCCGAAATTTAATTTTATTCCTTTTTCAGTTAATGACTTTTGATACCGCCGCAAAATGTTGCGAAATTTAATTCGCCCCTTTCACCCGGTTTTTCTCATCGTCGGCCCCGGTTTGGTGCTGGCGGGCTTTTATTTTGTTGTTGCCGAAGTTGTAGGTGAGCGTTAAACGGGTGATACGGCTTTCGCGTTTTTGGGTAATGGCCATATTGGTGTTTTGGTAGTTGGCGTTTACATCATTACGCAGTGTGTTAAATACATCGCTCATGGAGAGTTTTACATTCAGTTTTTTATTGGCAAAAGAATGACTTACCCCGGCATCTGTTGAATACCGTGCCTTCACATAAAACAATCCGTAGGTTAATGCTGATTGGTAATTGCCCGTTAACTCGGCTTTGTAGCCGGCAAATGGCGTAAAGGTTTCGGTAGCCCGTATATTATAGGCAAACTGTCCCCTGTCTAAATTACCTCCTTCGAGACCATTCGATTTAAAACCGAGGTAAAAGGCAGTGGCGTTCACATTGCCTTCCCACCATTTGGTGATGGTGTATGGCGCGTAGATATTAAAATTGTATGCGTTTTGTACCTGTAAGTTTTCCTGGGTAACAAAAGAGATCTTTGTAGCCGGATCAGTGCCGGGCAGCTCTGTTATTACATCGGTTGTTTTGCTGTAACCCAGGGTTGCTGTAATGTTCTTATTATAGGTGTAGCTAAATTCAAAATTATTGGTGTATTGCGGTTTTAAATAGGGGTTACCCTTTTGATAGGTATAAGGATCGAGGTGAAAAACAAAAGGGTTCAAATTATCATACTGCGGCCTGTCGATGCGGCGGCTGTACGAGAAATTGATCTCGTTTTTATCGTTGATGGTATGGTTAATGAACAAACTCGGGAAAAGGTTAAGGTAATGCCGTGGTATATTGGACACCACGTTTGCCGAATCGCCGTTTGCGCCGGAGCTGGTGTACTCGGCCCTTAACCCTGCCTGTACTGAAAATCCTTTAAAATCTTTGTTCAAATTTATGTAGGCTGCATCAATCTTTTCATCATAAACAAAATGGTTGGTGCTTACATACGGGTTTGCGGCCATATCCTTTTCCATCAGGTTGTTATCGGTTTTTACATCGCTGAATTTAAGCCCGGTTTCAAATTTTAATGTTTTGCTGACCGGTTTGGTATAATCAACCTTCCCGGTACGGATATTAATAACAGACGGGGTAAGGTTCCCTAAAAAACCTTCGGGATGCTGCAAACTGCCGCCGGGCAGGTAATAGTCGGTTACATATTGTGCTACCGAATTGTTTTTGAATTGCGAATAGTCTATATCGGCGCTCAGCTCCTGACCGGCGGTATCAATTTTATAGGTATCGTTTAAATTAAAAGCGATGTTATGATAGGTTTGATGAACTCCCGAAACAGTACGCAGGGATGAATCAACCTCGTTAAAACTTTTGCCTATATAGGTACGGTCATCTATATTATCCTGTTCGCCGTTAAAATAGCCGCTCGCCACAAAGCCAATGGTGTTTTTTGACGACAGGTCATAATCTGCCCCCAGGCGGTAGCTGTTGTTTTGGTCCGCGTTAATCAAAGGGCTGGTTTGACTAAAATAGGCAGGAGCGCCGGTACCATTGGGAATAATCCTTTTGAGGCCAATATCTTGCAGCCGCTTATTATCGTTATGACTAAAAGAACCGAAGATATTCAACCTGCCTTCTTTATGGTTTAAAGTTAAATTTTCGTTGTCTTTATAATAGGCCCCGTATCCGCTGCCAAGTGTTAAATTTCCGTTGG
This sequence comes from Sphingobacteriales bacterium, assembly GCA_044448725.1. Classification (GTDB taxonomy): domain Bacteria; phylum Bacteroidota; class Bacteroidia; order Sphingobacteriales; family Sphingobacteriaceae; genus Mucilaginibacter. Next base: position 2,331 of record JBIOHE010000391.1, read on the forward strand.
TGCCTGTCTGCCTGTTCTTTTTTAGTTTGATATTGATAATACCCGAATTACCGGCGGCATCGTATTTTGCCGACGGGTTGGTGATAATTTCGATGGATTTGATTGTAGTGCCGTCGGTTGAGCGCAGCAGGGTAGCCAGTTGGGCCGAAGTAAGATAGGTGAGTTTATCATTTATCATTACGGTAACCCCCTGTTTGCCTTTCAGGCTGATCTTATCATCCTTATCAACGGAAACCCCCGGAGCCCTTTCCAAAATATCCATCGCTGAATTGCCTGCAGCCAGAACGCTGTTCTCCACATTCATTACCGTGCGGTCAATTTTATGCTCTATTAATGGTTTGGTCCCTGTAATGTTTACTGTATTTAAGGTATGATTACCCGGCAGCATCTTTATTGCAGGTACAGTAAAGGCCGGCGACCCTTCGGGAACGGTGAATGCTTTTGATGCTGCCTTTTCATAGCCCACTACCGAGGCTTTAATAATATAGGCGCCTGCGATGATGTGGTCGAAGGTGTAGGCGCCGGTTTCGTTGCTCAAAGTGCCTTTAACCACTGTCGAATCCTGTGCCTTTAGTAAACTAACAGTAGCATAGTCCATCGGCTTGCCGTTTTCATTGAGCAGCGCTCCGGTAATTTTGGCATCGGGTTTGGTTGTTTGGGCGAATAATAAGCCCGTGCTCATCGTGAGCAAAAACAGTATGTATAATATAGGTGTAGTAAATGTTTTCATTGTGCTGATAAAATTTCGGCAATAGTTTGCCCGTTAAAGAATTTGGTTCTTTTTTTAATAAATTAATTAAGTGTTTGATTTCCCTGCTTGAGGGCTTTTTTTAAAACCGTTTATTTTGCCCGGCTCATCGGTGTGTATATTTTATATCGATATTTTGCTTCCATTTTTCATTTCTCCCTGTTTTTTCGCAATAACAATCCCAAAAGGACTTTTTGCCCTTTTTTTAAACCGGCCATCAGCATTGCTGATAACCGCTTAGTACCATTAAAGGTTGTTATTGTATATAAGATGCGAAAATTTGCTATAAGGTTACAACTATTTTAATCTTTTCGGTGAACAACACATTTTGGTCGGTGAATCCCCGGTAAAAACGGATGACCTGTATGAAGCGTAAATAAAATGCGCCGCTTATAAAACTAACCGCAGGGAATTGGTTGGATAATATGATTCTATGACGGTTTGTGTGGGATAGCCTTTTATAGAGCCTTCGGCTCGAAACATTTTGTAGCAACGGGTTTTAACCCGTTGTTACATGAAGCCCAATGGTAGGAGTCCGCCAATGGGCGGACGGTCTATTTTTAATCGCTATTGGCTGTCGTATTAATATGGGTCGTCCGCCAATGGGCGGATCTTGATTTTTTTCCTTGCCTTTTCAACGGATTAAAATCCGTTGCTATAATATTTATCAAGGCTACGCCTCTTCAGCACCTTAGAAAACCAGGGAAATCGCTTTTAAAACATTGAAATCCCAAGGAGGCTCTTCTGGAGCCTGAATTTTCCATTTTTCTGATCTATAAACACGCGACTCCGCTGGAGTCGGGGCGTTCAAGCGCTTA
>JBIOHE010000392.1:0-3888 GCA_044448725.1 Sphingobacteriales bacterium
ATCTTTACTAATAATGGACAAGAAAATATTTCTTATATTTATACTTGGTTTATGAAGAAAAAGGAAGAATCAAAACACCTCGGAAAAGAATGGGAAGAAATGAACATTCATTTAAGTAGTTTTTTAGAAACCGGCGACCAGGAGGAATTACACAGGTTCAGGGTGCAGGTAAAAAAAATCAGGGCGATGTTAAGCCTTTTTGAGGATGCATCCGGCGAACATGCCTTTTTAAGGAATTTTAAGCCGGTAAAGAAGGTTTTTAAATATGCGGGCAATATTCGCGATGCGCATACAACGCTTCAATTAGCGGCGCACTATGGCATAAAAAATGAGGCTTTTGAATCGGGCCGGCTAAAGATAATTGAAGAGGGGATTATTGAATTTCAGCATAAAGGGAAAAAGTTCATCAAAAATATAAAACATGCCTGCAGGCAGATCAATGACCAGCTGCCTGGAATTGACAACGATAGGATAGTTGAATATTATGATAAACAACTACGGCAAATTGCAACAAACCTGGCGGTAGCAGGCTTTACAGAGGATATGCATACCAACCGAAAGCTGATAAAGACCCTGGTTTACAATCATAAGCTTGCGGAAAAAGCCCTGCCAGGCCATTTTCCGTATAATATCAGCTACCTTGATAAGTTACAGGAAACCATCGGAAAATGGCATGATAATATTGTTGCCGCTGAATTGTTTTTATCACCCGAATTGAATGACAAACCTGTTGCCGCCAAAATACGAAGGAAAAATGCGGCGATAAAACGAAATATAACCTTGCTTACAGAAGATTTCCTGAAAAAAGCGACGGCTGTTGAGGACGCAGAAAAACAAATTAAATAACAAACAAATGGCCCTTGAAATTGAGCGGAAGTTTTTGGTTGACCATCAGAAATGGCAGCAGGTGATAAAACCTGCCGGAACACATTTCAGGCAGGGCTACTTATTAAATGATGATAAACGGACTATCAGGATAAGGGTAACCGGTGAGCAGGGCTTTATTACGATCAAAGGCGCAACTTTGGGGATAACCCGCAAGGAATATGAATATAAAATACCTGTGGAAGAGGGCATTGAGCTGCTGGATGCTTTTGCAGTTTCCGGGGTAGAAAAAACACGCTACTGCATTGAGTTTGCCGGAAAAACGTGGGAAGTGGACGAATTTGCAGGCGACAACACCGGGCTAATTATAGCAGAGATTGAACTGGAGAACGAAACCGAAGCATTTGCAAAGCCGGCATGGGTTACCATAGAAGTAAGCGATGACGTGAGGTATTATAACTCAAATCTCTCCATACATCCATATAAAAATTGGTGAGTGTGAAGGTTCTTCAGTGCCTACTGCTACTGCTACTGCTACTCCCCTCTCACTCATTCACATAACGGCAATGACAAAAGGCAATCTTTTGCAGCATCATCAGCCGTTTTAACATATTTGTTGCCTTTGGGGCAAACTGCGGGGACAAGTAGAATTTTATTGCCGCGCTGATCTGTAATATAAGCTTCACCATTTTCGTCCTTTATCCAATCGTGAATTTTTGTCCTGTCAGTAATTCCTTTAACGTTTATCCGTTCGTTTACCCATTCTAAATGTTCAATTGCCACGTAAGGGTTCTCAAATTTCCCTTCATCTTTTTTGATGCAAATTATTCGTACAGCCATGTCGATAGATTTTTTATTACGCACCAAAAATAAATCGAAACTGATAGCTGCCGTATAGTGTTTTCACTGTATTTAATGCGTAAAACTACGTGACTTTTGGGGAGGCCTATTAACGCTTGAATTGAGACTTACCTTTAGATTAGCAAAGTAAATAAAAGAAGTTTGTTATTGTTGTTGTTAACTTTCTTTTTGCTTCTTTTTCTTTGTTAATAACTGCGATTTTTGTGGAAAAAGTTAACAACGGTAAAGGCGATTAAAAGACTTGCCAAGCTTAAAGGCTTATACTTCGATTTAATCCTTTACCGTTTGTTTTAAACCGTGGCATCAAATAGAAATTAGAGTTATCGAGGCTCATTAGTAAGGTATTGATGTGGTATAAAACGTGTTAACTGTTTACTTATATAAACAGCGTAAAGATATGGAATTTGAGTTTTTTATTGGTACTGATGTATCAAAAAAGGAGTTGGACTTTGCCGTTCGCATGGGCAAGCAATTATTGTTTCACCGGGAGATTGCCAATGAACCAGCAGCAATCAATGCTTTTCTCAAAGAGTTAAGCAAACTGCCGGGATTTGATTTAAGCAAGGCAGTTTTCTGTATGGAACATACCGGTATTTACAACAATCATTTATTGGTTTGCCTGCATAAAAAGAAGGCGAACATTTGTTTGGAGGCAGCTACCCACATTAAAAAGTCGCTGGGGAATATCCGGGGTAAGAATGATAAAATTGATTCAATAAGGATTGCAGAATACGCATATGATAAGCGTGAAAAGCTGCGTATGTGGGCCCCTAAACGTGAAATTGTTCAGCAGTTGTCCCATTTAGCCGCTACACGTTCGCGATTATTAAAAGTAAAAAAGATATTAAAAACACCGCTTCAGGAGGCCGGTCCGTTTGTAAAGAAAAGTATAGCAAAGCAAAACTTAAAAGTTTGCATCGGAACATTAAATGCTATTGAGGCCGACCTTAAAAAAGTTGAAAAAGAGATCGACAAAATCATTAGTTCGGACCCGGAATTGAAACGGATTTTTAGTCTGGTAACTTCTGTATGCAGCATCGGGGCAGTAATAGCTACCCAGGTACTGATAAGCACTAATGAGTTTAAAGATCTTATTGATGCCAAGCAATTTGCCTGCATGGGGGGTATGGCACCATTTACCGAAGAATCAGGCATATTTAAAGGCAAGGGCCGAGTATCTCACATGGCAAATAAAAAAATAAAGACACTTTTTCATATGGCAGCTTTAGTAGCAATACAACATGACCCTGAACTAAAACTTTTTTTTGAACGAAAGGTGAATCAGGACAAAAAGAACAAAATGAGTGTTCTAAACGCCGTTAGAAACAAACTCATTTTGCGCATTTTTGCCTGTGTTAACCAAAATAGAAAATATGAAAAAAATTATGCAAGATTAGTTACATAGATCATAGAAATCGAAGTTTTTGAAACTTCTAATCTAAAGGTAAGTCTGTTTTTGGGATGTTACAACGCTTTCAAAAACGGTGAATTCTCCAGCATCAGTCTAAAATTGTCCGGACCAACAATGTCATTGTGTTGTTTAAGGCTGTGTATATAAATTAATGGAAACTGCCGGTACATCGCTGGTTTCAGGTCCTTTTCTTCCAGCATTAAATAGCTGATTTTAGCTGTATCGAGCAATTTGTTCATCCTTTCACTTTCTTCCTTCGGCCCCTCCCCGAAATCGGTATATAAATGAATAAAACGGTGTTTGCTATCCGCCCTTATCCAGTCCATATAAATTTCCGTTTGGCTGTATAAAGCATCAAAAAGCATCGCTTCATCAATGGGCAATTGACCGTTTTTAATTATCCGCGCCATTACGCGGTAGGCGCCGCTATGGCCGCCCAGCAAAATATGCCCGTAAGTGCAGTTTTTCGGAATTATCCTCCTGGCACTTAACCCGTTCAAAACATCCCCCACAAGAGCCCTGAACACACCCTGATTCTCCAGTTTGCCGCCGTAACTGTCGGGGGCGTTATAGGCGGTTTCGGCCAATACCAGCACTGCATTGCGTTTTGATGCAATAAATTGCCTGGTAAGCTCATATCTTATTGCCGCGCTATCCACATGATTGCCCCAGCCATGAAACCAAAAAACAAAGTCAACCTTCTTTTTTACATCCAGGTTTTTGGGGGCGATGATCAGCACGGTGCTGTCATGGTAGTGTTCGCGGGCCGAATATAGTTTACCATCGTAAAG
>JBIOHE010000393.1:0-3873 GCA_044448725.1 Sphingobacteriales bacterium
ACCAATGCGTTCAAATACGCTTTTGACGGGAGCGACGGCGAAATATACTTATGCCTTAAACAGGAGGGGAAATCAAAACTGTTGCTCAGGCTGCGCGACAACGGCAAAGGAATTAGCGACGTTCACAAAAAAAATGGGGCGTCCTTCGGTATAAAATTGGTAAATTTAATGGCGCGGCAACTTAATTCCTCGCTTATTGTAAAAAATGACAAAGGCGCTTTTTATCAAATGGAAATCGGCATTTAATAGCAAAACGCTCTTTCGGTATCCTGCGAAGATCATTTTAACGTTAATCACAATTTGGGTATGAAAGGTATATTGCTGTTACTTGCGATCATTTTTTTTGATATTGGTATTTCCAGGGCACAAAAGGTTACTAGTGTCACGTCACAAATACTTTGACGGTTAAATATTTTTTTGTAGCTTTATAAAAAAACTATGGTAAAGTACAAAGTTACATTAACCCAAAAGGAAAGAGAAGAACTGCTGTCGATTACTAAAGGCGGGACACATACTTCAAAAAAAGTAATTCATGCATTGATATTACTCAATTGTGATGAAGGGGCGTTTTCAGATAAGATAAATAATGAAGAAGTAGCCAGAGTCCTTAAAATCGGAGATAGGACGATCGACCGCTTGAAAAAGAAATTTGTAGAAGAAGGCTATGAAGCTGCACTGGAAAACAGGCCTACCACCAGAGTATATGATCGTAAGGCAGATGGGGATGTTGAAGCACATTTAGTGGCATTAAGCTGCAGTAAAGCGCCGGAAGGATTTTCAAGATGGTCATTACGTTTACTTGCTGATAAAATGGTAGAGCTTCAATATGCTGATGAGATTTCCTACGAAACAGTACGAAGGGTCTTAAAAAAAACGAATTACATCCCTGGAAAGTAAAGGGATGGATTATACCACCACTGCAGAGTAGTGATTTTGTTGCCAATATGGAGCGGGTTTTAGATGTGTATAAACGGCCATACAATGAGGATTTGCCAATAGTATGCATGGATGAATCACCCAAACAGCTGATCAAAGAAACCCGGTTACCAATAGAGATGAAGCCCGGCCATGAAGCAAAGGAGGACTTTGAATACGAACGATGTGGTGTAGCCAATATATTTTTAGCATCAGAACCACTAACGGGCAAAAGATATGTAAAGGTTACAGAGCGGAAAACAAAGCGGGATTGGGCAAAGTTCATCCAACAGATAGCGGATGACTGGTATAAAGATGCACCCCAAATAATGCTTGTAATGGATAACTTGAGCACTCATAAACCGTCAGCATTATATGAAGCTTTTGAACCAAAGGAAGCAAAACGAATATGGGATAGGTTTGAGTTCGTTTATACACCCAAGCATGGCAGTTGGTTAAATATGGCGGAAATAGAATTGAACGTATTAATGGGACAATGTTTAAACCGCAGAATTGACAATATAGAAACCATGAAAAATGAAGTGCAAGCTTGGCAAACGCATCGGAATAATAAAGAGGCTAAAATAAAATGGCAGTTTACTTCCGAGAACGCTCGGATAAAATTATTGAAACTTTATCCGTCAATTCATGATTGACATGACACTAGCCAGTTTAAAAATATCCTTGTCGGATACTGAATTGTCTATTCTCAGGGGATTTGTCAGGGGATTTGCCGGGGATGCTACTTCTTCTACTTCTTCTTCCATAATGACAGTTTCTTTATGTTAGAAGCCAAAAATATTTACCAACGCCTTTGTGCCATCGGGCTTTTCAATGTATATTTTTGAACCATTTTTAATAATATCCAATAATTCATCTGTTAATTGTAAAGAAGATGCAACAAGTTGAGCGCGGTTATCTATTTTAGTTACTTTCCTAAGTTTGTCAATCCTTTCCAGCGTTTTTGGCTGAAACCTCAATTTTAACAGACTTTTATCTTCTGTAGTTTCCTCCGTAGTTGATTCCATACTAATACAAATTAATTACGATAACAAATTTAATGTTTTTATAATAGTATTTTACGATTTTATACTAATAGTTTTAAAGCCGCCGCAGCGCAGTTGATGCCATCGATAGCAGCAGAAATTATGCCACCTGCATACCCTGCCCCTTCCCCGCAGGGAAATAAACCGGTAACCTGCGGGTGCTGCATGGTTTCTTTATCCCTGGGCACCTTTACAGGCGATGAGGTGCGCGATTCAACACCTACCAAAATGGCCTCGTTGGTATAATAACCCTTCATTTTGCGGCCAAAGGCGGGCAATGCTTTCCGCAAACGCTCATTGATCCATCCGGGTAATATTTCTTTTAATGCCACACTTTTTGTTCCGGGAAGATAGGAGTTTACCGGCAAATTGGCAGAGACACGGTTGTCAACAAAATCAACCATCCTTTGTGCGGGCGCTACCAAATGCCCGCCACCAGATATAAATGCCTTTTTTTCTATTTCCTGCTGAAAGCGCAACATTTTTAAAGGATCGCTATCGTCACCCGCCACGTCCTCCAGGTTTACCTGTACTACGGTCCCGGAATTGGCAAAGGGATTGTTCCGCTTTGAAGGGCTCCATCCGTTTACCACTATTTCGTTGATTTCCGTTGCGCATGGCGCTATGATGCCGCCGGGGCACATGCAAAATGAAAAAACGCCCCGGTTTTCCACCTGCTCCACAAGGTTATAATATGATGGCGGCAGACCGGGGTCCCGTTGTTCGCAATGGTATTGCGCCCGGTCGATGATTTCCTGCGGGTGCTCAATCCTAACCCCTAAAGCAAAGGGCTTGGCCTCAATTAAAATATTCTGGCGGTGCAGCATTTCAAAAATATCCCTTGCCGAATGTCCCGTTGCCAGTATAACGGCATCAGCCACTATTTTATCACCCGATGTTAGCTGAACTCCTTTTATCTTACCGAAATCAACCAAAAGGGCGCTCACTTTCGCATCAAAACAAACTTCGCCGCCTGCATTCAATATGCTTTCTTTGATGGAAGTGATGATCTGCGGCAGTTTATTGGTGCCAATATGCGGGCGGGCGTCAATCAATATATCTTCATTTGCGCCATGGGCGACAAAGGTTTTAAGTACCGCGTTTACATCGCCGCGCTTGGTGGAGCGGGTGTATAGTTTACCATCAGAGTAGGTGCCGGCCCCGCCTTCGCCAAAACAATAGTTCGATTCCGGGTTTACCCGTCCCTCTTTATTGATATTCGCCAAATCGCGGCGGCGTTGTTTAACGTCTTTGCCGCGTTCTAAAATAATTGGCTTTAAACCCAATTCGATGCAGCGCAATGCGGCAAATAAGCCCGCAGGCCCCGCACCAACAATAATAACAGTTTTGCTGTTTTTTACATCAGGATAATTAACGGTGAAGGTTTCCGGGGTATAAGCTTCTTCAATGAACACCTGTAACTGCATGCGGTAAACCACTTTACGGCCACGTGCGTCAATTGATCTTTTAAGAATTTTTATGCCCGATATTTTTTGCGGGGAAATATTGAGCGTTGCAGCTGCTATCTGTTTTAAAACGAGTTCATCTTCCTGCTGCCCCGGCGGACAAACGATTTCAATTTCTTTGATCATGCTGCTGCCGGGTTTTTATCCCGGATAGTGCAAAAGTAGTGAAAATGCTTTTAAATGTCTCTGTTGAGAAATCCAGGGAAATCGCGTTTAAAAAGCGAATGCCCCGTGAGGGGCTACCTGTTTGTAGCATTCGATTATCCACCAGGCAATTGCCCCGTCAGGGGCTACCCTTCGCGAATGGTCGAGTAGGCAAGGGCATTTCAGCCCAAGCCTCTCACAGAACCGTACGTGAAGCTCTCACTTCATACGGCTCCTATCATACCATCATACATGTTTAAACACAGTCCAGTAATAGAACATTGTTGGATAACTTCTTTTCA
>JBIOHE010000394.1:0-3864 GCA_044448725.1 Sphingobacteriales bacterium
ATTTTAATAAAGATATAAACGACAAAATTATGTGCGCAACATGTGGCTGCGATTCGGGCAGCAAAACCACTTACAAGCTTCTTGATAAGGATGATTACGATCATCAGCACAATCATGTACATCCGCATGATCATGACCACTCACACCCAATTCAAAAAACAATAATTGATGTGGAGCAGGATGTGCTGTCGCAGAATAATTTATTGGCGCAAAGGAACCGTGGCTATTTTGAAGGCAGAAATATTTTGGCCTTAAACCTGGTCAGTTCGCCGGGATCGGGGAAAACCTCGCTATTGGAAAGAACGCTGAGCGATTTGAAAGGCGAATTGGAATTTGCCGTGATTGAGGGAGATCAGCAAACTACCAACGATGCCGACCGCATACAGGCAACGGGTACAAAAGTTACCCAAATTAATACCGGCAAGGGTTGCCATTTAGATGCCCACATGATTTTGCATGCCCTGCAGGGGATGAAGCCAAAAGAAAATTCTGTTCTGTTTATTGAGAATGTCGGCAATTTAGTTTGCCCGGCGATGTTTGACCTCGGCGAAAAAGAAAGAGTGGTGATTATCAGTGTTACCGAAGGCGACGACAAGCCGTTGAAATACCCTGATATGTTCCATTCATCAACGCTTTGTATCATCAATAAAATTGATCTGCTCCCCTACGTCCCTTTTGATATAGAAAAAGTAAAATCAAACGCGAAAAAAGTAAATCATCATTTGGAGATAATTGAACTTAGCTGTACCTCGGGCGAAGGTTTGCCTTTGTGGTACAACTGGCTAAAATCAAAGGTATTACAGCCGGAGGAGGTTTAAGCCTCACCTAAATCCTCTCCAAACCTGCCTGCCGGCAGGCAGGGGAAAGGACTTTAAAAATTAACAACCTGTTTTAAATAAACAAACACTATGTGCCTTGCAATTCCCGGTAAAATTTTAGAGATCAGCGGCCAACTGGATGATCTGTACAGAACGGCCAAAGTATCCTTCGGCGGTATCCGGAAAGAGATTAACCTGTGCATGGTACCAGAGGCGCAGGTTGGCGATTATGTGCTGGTCCATGTAGGTGTAGCCATCAGCAAAATTGATGAAGAAGAGGCCATGAAAGTGTTCAGTTACCTGGAGGGTATGGGCGAAGTGGACGAGTTGGAACCAAAGAGCGATTAAATTCAAAAAGGGCTTGGTTTTTCCAGTTTCTTTGGGATGCCGCAGCCTGAAAATGCTTTCACTCAGGAAATAACATCGCCATATTTATCAAGCTTCGTATGACATTTAGGACAGGTTGTGCCGCCCCAGGCAGCCTGTTCCATACTTTCAGGCCACCGGATAATAGGTTGCTTAGTGTTACATACCGGGCAATAAACACGCTTGAAATTTATGCCCCATTTCGATTTATCCTTGCCTGCCTTTCTGAAAAAGAAAACAAATCCTACAAATAAAATAGCATAGATAATAATCTGGATCATTGTGTGGGGTTTTATGGTGTATTTTTTTGCTTTAAAGATAGAAATTTTTTATTGCTGAGGGCTGAAGAATATAGTTGTTAAACTTGGGTTAGTGGCCAAGGTTTATACTTCTATCAGGCATTTCGGCAAAGCGACACGCCTTGCCGGGCGGTTTTTTTACTTTTCTTTACTTAGAACTTAAGACTTTCAACTTAAGACTAACCGTCATTTCATAGGTGACGAGACACTATTGGTTTTTCCATCATAACGATACACCCCATCTGAAGCGCCAAACCAAATATTCCCATCATTAGCTTCTAAAATCCCACAGATCATTCCATGCCCTGGCTTTATTTCGGTTACCGATGGATTTTTATCAGACAAGGATTTTTCATCATAACGGGAAAGCACCCATCGGTCCTTAGCACCTACTAAACCCGACAAAGACTTTCCGTCATAACGGGAAAGTGTCCAATCCTGGCTCTTAGCACTTTCTGAACTGGTCCAAATATTGCCTTTTTTATCTTCGTAGATACAAGCAACAAAATTCTTTGTGAAATTGGTAAATGTGCTGCCGTTATAGCGCCAAAGGCCATCATTGCCACCGAGCCAGATATTGCCTTTTTTATCTTCGATTATGGTACGAACATTCGTAAAAGGTTTACCGTCATGGGTGAAAACTGTAAACCTTTTACCCTGTCCGTCCGGCAGGCGGGCATCATAAAAGCAGGCATAGTCCCATGTGCCAAACCAGAATTTCCCTGTTTTGTCTTCAATGATCGAATTAATATCATTACCGGGCAAACCGTCCTTCGTTGTATAATTTCGAAAGGATTTCCCATCATAACGGCTTGCTCCTCCACCAGTGCCGAACCAAATATTACCGGTTTTATCTTCATAAATACAAGTGACATCATTACCGGCAAGCCCTTCTTTTGTTGTAAAACTTCGGAATAATTTCCCATCGTAACGATAAACACCTGAGCCAATGGAGCCGAACCACAAGTTGCCTTTTTTATCTTCTAAAACAGAAAAGAAGCGGGCCGAACTTACTTTACTTGTAATATTGGTAAACGATTTTCCATCGTATCGAAAAATACCATCAAATGCAGCCATCCAAATGTTGCCTTTTCTATCCTGGATGATATTACGAACGATTTGTTTCGGTCCGGGGGGATTAACTATGTTTTTTGTTTCGGACTTGATATTCCCCTTTGGGAGGTCTGTTTTGTTTTGTCCTTTACAGGAAGTGTAAAAAACAAACATCAGGAACAAAGTGTAAATGTGTGCGTATTTCTTCATTTTTTCTTTTTATTACCTTACCATTATTTGATTCAGCGAATCTACTTTGATATTTTTCGGCTTGAGAGATTTGGATTGTAAATAAAAATGTAAACTTTGTAAATAAATCGTAAACAGTATGTTCGATAGCCGAAATCTGCTCTCCGGGAGACGCAAGTACCTGTGGGGATCATTAATACTTCTGTTTATCTGCGTGATCTGCGCGGCTTTCAGTATGACCGGCAATAACGACTTTGATGTCGTCAGAAGGGAAGTTTTGCTTCGCAGGATCGGAGATGAACTGCTTTTACAGTCGGGCGACAGTACATCAAGAGTACTCCCGGTGGAAAAGATATCAAAAAATGAATACCAGATCAGGTTTGAAAATGATCTTACTTTTCAACCGGACTCCATGGTGAACACTACCAGGCGTTTGTTGGCCAAAGACCCGCTCACACGTGATTATGTTGTTAACGTTTTGAACTGTGGCAACGCCAGTGTAGCATACGGATTTGCTATATCCGGAAATAAAAAAGATGATATTGTAGCATGTAAAGGAAGAAAGCAACCCAGAGCCTGTTACATGATCAACATTAAATTTAAACCGGCGGGTATAGGTACAGTAAAGAATGGATATCTTCTGGGCAGCCTGACATTCCTGGCATTTGTTGGTTTCATTTTTTCGGGATCCGTTAAGCCGCGGAGAGCTTTACCTGACGATCAGGATACCGGTATGTTCACTTTGGGTTCGGTGTTGTTCGATGCGAAGAACCGGAAGCTCATAATAAATAAAAAGACTATAGACCTGACCGGAACGGAAACCCGTGTATTGCTCATTTTCGCGTTGTCTCCCAATGAGACCATAGAGAGAAGCCGGCTGCAAAAAGAGATTTGGGAAGATGAAGGTGTTATTGTGGGGCGCAGTCTGGATATGTTCATATCAAAACTTAGAAAAAAACTGGACCTTGATCCCAATATCAACATTATTGTTATACGCGGCAAAGGCTATAAGCTTGAGATTAGATCATAAGAACACTTACCCCGCCCGGGCAAGTGTCCGCACTTGACCGAATAACTATTCGAGTGTCCGCACTCAAATAGTTGAATTTCAAGATAAGTGTATAGAACATAAAGATAGC
>JBIOHE010000395.1:0-3836 GCA_044448725.1 Sphingobacteriales bacterium
CTTCCTTTAAATTGTCGTGTGGTATTCTTTAATCTCAACCTTTGCGCCAATAAATTGAGCTAAAGCCGCCAAACCTGCCCCGTTAGGGGGCTGCCTATTTGTAGAAAATAGGCAATCACATTATTTTGCCCCGTCAGGGGCTACCTATTTTTTTTGTGAACAAACATTTTTTGCTATTTTCAACCCATGTCAAACACCTACAGCCAGGTTTATATTCATTTTGTATTTGCCGTAAAATACCGAAAAGCGGTGATACTCCCCGAATGGGAAGACGAACTTCAAAAATACATTACGGGGATCGTTCAAAACAATGGGCATAAGATGATTGCAATAAACAACGTTCCGGACCATTTACATTTTTTTGCCGGCCTCAACCTTAAACAATCCATTTCGCAATTGATGCAACTTGTAAAAGGTGATAGTTCTGAATTTATCAACAAAAAACAATTTACGCCCCGAAAATTTCAATGGCAGGATGGATATGGGGCATTCAGTAACAGCCGTTCGCAAATCCCAGGCGTGGTGAAGTATATTTTAAATCAAAAACAACATCATTTAAAAAAAACGTTCAGGGAAGAATACCTTGAAATGTTAAAGGCGTATGAAGTTGAATATGATGAAAAATATATTTTCCAGGATTTATTGGATGATTAAATGGAAAGCCTGCCACAAGAGGTAGCCCCAGACGGGGCAAAATATCCTTTTGATTTTTTTCTACAGATCGGTAGCCGCCATGCGGCATAAATGGCGTATTTTGTTTTAAGTTTGCCTGGCCTCACTTAGCGCAATTTATTAGTTGTTAAAGCAATGTTTTAACTAAAAAAGGCCATCCGCAAAACGAATGGCCTTTTTAAATATCTGTTCTTCCGGTACTATCACACTTTGATTTCAACTTCAACGCCGCTTGGCAATTCAAGTTTCATCAGTGCGTCAACAGTTTTTGAATTTGAACTGTAGATGTCTAATAACCTTTTGTACGAACATAACTGGAACTGCTCACGTGCTTTTTTGTTCACGTGCGGTGAACGCAAAACGGTGAAAACTTTTTTCTCAGTTGGTAAGGGAAGTGGTCCGCTTACTACAGCGCCCGTAGGCTTTACTGTCTTTACGATTTTTTCAGCTGATTTATCAACCAGGTTGTAATCGTAGGATTTCAATTTGATTCTGATCCTTTGGCTCATTTTGTTTTTGTTTTATAACCGTCCCTAAGAGCTATTTGTTAGGGGTAGTTGATTAAGTTTATTATATTGATAAGTTGATCAGGTTAAAACTCCTTGAACTTAATCAACTCAATCTAACCCAATCAACCACTCACTATTTACGCATTCGCAGCTGCTCTTTTACCTTTTGCTTTGGCAACTACTTCTTCCTGTACGTTACGCGGCGCTTCGGCATAGTGATCAAACTCCATGGTTGAAGTTGCACGGCCCGAAGTGATGGTACGTAACTGGGTTACATAACCAAACATTTCTGATAACGGAACAGTAGCTTTAATTACCTGGGCGCCTGCACGTGAATCCATACCTAAAAGCTGGCCGCGACGACGGTTCATGTCACCGATAACATCACCCATGTTTTCTTCGGGGGTTAAGATCTCGATTTTCATGATCGGCTCAAGCAATACTGGTTTACATTTCGGCAAGGCCTCGCGGTAAGCTGATTTTGCGGCGATCTCGAAAGATAACGCATCTGAATCGACCGCGTGGAATGAACCATCAATCAAACGTACTTTTAAGCTTGTTAACGGATAACCGGCTAATACGCCATTATCCATAGCAGCTTTAAAGCCTTTTTCAACAGATGGAATAAACTCGCGCGGAATTGCACCACCGCTGATCTCGTTCACAAACTGCAAACCTTCCTGGCCTTCGTCGTTCGGAGATACAATGATTTGTATATCGGCAAATTTACCACGGCCACCTGTTTGTTTCTTGTATGTTTCGCGGTGCTGGCAAGTACCTGTAATGGCTTCTTTGTAAGCAACCTGCGGCGCACCCTGGTTAACTTCCACTTTAAACTCACGTTTCAAACGGTCCATGATGATATCAAGGTGAAGCTCGCCCATACCCGAAATTACGGTCTGGCCGGTTTCTTCGTCAGATTTCACACGGAAGGTAGGGTCTTCTTCGGATAATTTACCCAAAGCCATACCTAATTTATCAACGTCGGCCTGTGTTTTAGGCTCAATCGCTAAACCAATAACTGGTTCAGGGAAGTTCATTGACTCAAGGATGATCGGGTGTTTCTCGTCGCAAAGGGTATCACCTGTTTTAATATCTTTAAAGCCTACTACCGCAGCAATGTCACCAGCCCCAACGTTAGGGATAGGGTTTTGCTTGTTGGCATGCATCTGGAAGATACGTGAAATACGCTCTTTGTTGCCTGAACGCATGTTGAATACATAAGAACCTGCTTCCAGGTTGCCTGAGTAAACGCGGATAAAGCACAAACGGCCCACAAAAGGGTCAGTTGCAATTTTAAACGCCAATGCAGCAAACGGCTCTTTTTCTGAAGGCTGACGAACGATTTCTTCGTTGGTATCAGGGTTATGGCCCACAATACCGTCAACATCCATAGGCGACGGCAATAATTCCATCACATAATCAAGCATCGTTTGTACACCCTTGTTTTTGAATGATGAACCGCATACCATCGGAACAATCTTGGCATCCAGCACCGCCTGGCGCAAAGCATCCAGTACTTCGCGCTCGGTAATTGTTTCAGGAGCATCGAAGAATTTCTCCATCAGGCTCTCATCGTAATCAGCTACTGATTCAAGCAGTTTTTCTCTCCACTCGGTAGCTTCTTCGATCATATCCTCAGGGATAGGCACTTCGGTAAAGGTCATCCCTTTATCATGCTCATTCCAAACGATACCTTTCCAGTTAATCAAATCCACAACGCCTTTGAAGTTTTCTTCAGCGCCGATTGGTAACTGTAAAGGAACCGCGTTACTGCCAAGCATTGATTTTACCTGTTTTACAACATTTAAAAAATCAGCGCCTGAACGGTCCATTTTATTCACAAAACCGATACGGGCAACGTTATAGTTGTTGGCAAGCCTCCAGTTAGTTTCTGATTGCGGCTCAACACCGTCAACAGCCGAAAACAGGAATACTAAACCATCAAGTACACGTAATGAACGGTTTACTTCAACAGTGAAGTCAACGTGTCCCGGTGTATCAATAATGTTGATATGGTAGCTGTGACCACGGTATTTCCAGTCGATAGTGGTAGCAGCCGAAGTAATGGTAATACCACGCTCCTGCTCCTGCGCCATCCAGTCCATTGTAGCCGCGCCCTCGTGTACCTCACCAATCTTGTGGCTAAAGCCCGAATAGTAAAGGATACGCTCCGTTGTTGTGGTTTTACCGGCATCGATATGCGCGGCAATACCTATATTTCTTGTATATTTAAGATCTCTTGCCATGATAATTATTGAGTTATTGAATTATTGAATTATTGATTGAAATTACAAGTCTAATAATCCAATAAATCAATTTCTATTGAACGAATCTGCGAATTAACGAATTACTGATTAGCATAACATTACCAAATCAATAATTCGATAATTCGACAATTCAAAATTAGAACCTAAAGTGTGAGAACGCTTTGTTGGCTTCAGCCATTTTGTGCGTATCTTCTTTCTTTTTTACTGCAGCACCTTCACCTTTGGCAGCAGATATGATCTCACCGGCTAATTTCTCCATCATGGTTTTTTCACCACGACGACGGGCATAGCTGATCAGCCATTTCATACCCAAAGCCACTTTACGTTCCGGACGAACTTCAGTTGGCACCTGGAAGTTTGCACCACCTACACGGCGGCTTTTAAC
>JBIOHE010000396.1:0-3836 GCA_044448725.1 Sphingobacteriales bacterium
ACTGTGAAGGGGTCTTAACTGCAAATTTTACTGCCAGCAACAATATCATTGGAAGCATAACTACAGCCAACAGTATTCAGTATTCAGGCAGCACTGCTAACCCGACATCAATTAACGGCATGTTTTTGAGCACCAGCGGGGCATCTTTTACCACTTCAGTTGCGGGTAATACCATTCAAAATCTAACCAGTACGGGAACGGGGGCTACTGGATTGGTGGGCCCTGTATGTGGGATATATAACCTGAGTACTTCTTTAGCCTCCCTGACCTCCAATACCATCGCCAATATATCGTCAGCTGAGCCTGCATCACAGACTATAATTGGTATTTACGCTGCCAATACAACAGCCGGTCAAACGGTTTCCGGAAACATTATTCACGATCTTTCGAATACGGATGCAAGCGGTTCGACAAGTGATGTGTATGGTATTTATTACTCCGGGCCGGTCTCTGGGACCAATGTTGTACAGGCAAATGCAGTTTATAACCTGAAATTAAGCAGCACGGCTACAGCATCAACTATTTATGGTGCATATTTCGCCAGCGGACTGGCTACCACAAGCAATAATATGATTACCCTTGGTAACGGGGTAAACACCGGCTACGGTATATATGGTATTTACGATGCAGCAGGCACGAACGGGAATACCTTTTATTTTAACAGTGTTTATCTCGGCGGTATTGCCGCAGGCGGCACAAGCACTAATGGATTTTACAGCAATATAACAAACGCGCGTACGGTAAAAAATAATATATTTTATAATGCCCGAACATCCGGCGGGGGAGTTCATTACGCCATATATGTAACCAGCAAAACAGGTTTAACATCGGATTATAATGATCTATTATCGGCGACGGATGTTGGTAGAGTTAGTTTCACCAGTGACGTGACTCTTGCAAATTGGCAAACATCGTCCGTTCAGGATGCACACAGTGTCAACGTAAACCCTAGTTTTTTATCTCCGACTGCCGCTAGCCCGAATTTACATATTACGGTTGGCAGTGGCGTAATTAATCTGGGCTTAAATGGTACGGGTATTACTTCCGATTTTGATAACAGCATACGGTCAATTACGCCGGATATTGGCGCCCACGAATTTCATACCTCTTACTACTCCAAATCGACAGGTAATCTGGATTTAATCGCTAACTGGGGGACAAATACGGATGGAAGTGGTACAAACCCTCCCAATTTTACAACTGCGGATTGTAATTTTTACATTCGGAATAATGCCACACCAACCATCGGTGCGTCTTGGGCCGTTACCGGTGACGCTGCTTTGATAGTTTTAGGTGATGGCACCAATCCCTGTAATTTTACAATTCCGGGAGCTTTCAGTTGCACCGGAAGCATCAATATATCCAGCAACGGAACCTTGACCAATCAAAATGCTGTTAACCCTACTTTAAAAGTATTGGATCCTAACAGTACCGTTAATTATAATTCAGGAAACGGGGTAGCACAGACAGTTCCGCAGGCTGTCACGGCATATGGTTATCTTATCCTGAGTAATGCAACGGGGTCGGGTTCGAGTACTAAAACCCTTGCTGCCACAATTAGTATTGTTGATGATTTAACTGTAAACGGCTACGCTGTGTTTGATATTGCGGCTTTTAATGCAAACCGAACGGGCGGAGGAGGAACCCTTACGGTTGCTTCAAATGGTACGTTCAGGCTTTCCGGAACCACGGGAGGAGCAAGCGCAAGCAATAATTTCCCAACAGGGTTTTCGACCATGACTTTGGCTGCAGCAGGCACTGTGGAATATTATGGCGCAACCCAAACTATTTATAATATTCCAACCTATGGAAATTTAACGATTACCACTGCCGGAACCAAAACAGCCGGAGGTGACCTGACCATTGCCGGCAATTTAACCCTTAATGCCGCATCCACTTTTGCCGCATCTACCTATGTTCATAATGTAGCCGGAAATTTTCTGAACAGCGGAATTTTTACTGCCAGTACCAGTACCATCAATTTTAATGGTACTACTGCACAGAATATTGGTCCGGCAGGAGGTTCTAATACCACATTTTCTACATTGCAGGTAAATAATGCGGCTGGTGTCAGCTTATTGCAAGATGCCAATGTTAGCACTTCGCTTGTTTTAACTATAGGGCTGCTTAATACGGCTGCAGCCGGTTCTGGCCTTCTCGTCATGCAACCCGGTTCTGCCGCGCCTGCTTTAACTTCGGCTTCAACGAGCTATGTTAACGGGCCAATGAAGTATCAAAAGAATACTGCAGCCAGTGCGGTATTAAATTTCCCGATCGGGAAAAGCCCCGACTGCCGGCCTGTAATACTTACGGTCGCTCATACTACGGCATCTTTATATAACTACCTGGCGGAATCCTTTAACGCTTCTTCCGATCTATTGGCATATACATTTCCGGGAACTGTAGATACTGTGTCAAATATGCATTATTATACAATAAACAGGACGGATGTGTCATCAGTATCTCAGCCAACTCTCGATTTAAGCGGAAATCAAACCATACAGTTGTTTTTCGGAATTAACGATAGCGTAACTAACGGAGCTTATCTTACCATCGTTAAAAACATTTATACAGCAACTACCACCTGGATTGATATTGGCGGTGCCGGCGCCCCGGCCTATAGCGGTGGAGCCAAGCTGGTGGGCAGTATCACTTCAACATCGTCGCCCACGGCATTTAATTCATTCTCCACTTTTGCTTTGGGCAATAAATTAAATGGAGGAAATCCCTTACCCGTGGAATTGCTTGATTTTTCGGCAGTACCTGACATGGAAGTAGTTGATTTAAAATGGAGCACCGTATCCGAAGTAAACTGTGACCACTTTACCATTGAGAAATGCCAGGATGGGGTAAATTTCAATAAGGTGATGGATACAAAAGGAGCAGGTAGCAGCACGTCCATGATCGATTATTTTGAAAAGGATTATCAACCCTATGCCGGAACATCTTATTACCGGTTAAAACAAACGGATTTTAATGGTGGTTATAAGTATTATCCTATGATTGCCGTTAAGTTTAAGCCGGCTAAAAGCATTACTTTATTTCCAAACCCTACCAGTAAGGATAATATAAATCTTAGTTTTCAGGGGTATCAAAATGAACAGGTGCTTGTCGTGTTACGTGATATCAACGGGAATGAATTTTATTCAAAGGCTTTGGTGGTTAAGGATGCCAATGAGATTTTTTTCGTCAATGTTCTGGATTCAATTGCAGCCGGAACCTATATAGTCGTTGCTTCATCGGACAACAAAATATATAGTTACAAGCTAATTATAAAATAAGCAGCCATTCTGTCCGGATTCAATTAGGAATAGGAAGTCGGCCCGTCCGTTTGTAGGTAAGCATCCGGGATTTCCATCTTGAAAAGAATGCTCTGACACAGTTCCTTTGCTGAAAAAAGCAAATGGAAAACAGCAAGACAACAAGACCAAGCAACCGCAGACCGGAAGAAATCACCAACTACATCACGCAATGGCAAACAAGCTGTAAGAGCAAAAAGCATTCTGCCAGGAATCCGGCTTGAATTACATGACCTTTATCGGCTGGATGAGTTCAAAGAAAAAAAGGAAGAGGACTGACAAAGCTCCCAGCTTTGTTCAAATCAAGGTTGACCCGAAAACATCCACTGTTTTTGCAGAGATCCGGACAGCGCAAGGTTTTGTGATAAGCCTGCACAGGGAAGTTTCGGCAGATTATCTTCGCAATCTGCTTCGCCCATGAATCTGTCCTTAAGCGGCGCCCATCGCTATTTTATTCACAACAAATCCACTGACATGCGCAAAGGCTTTAACGGATTGTCAGAGATTGTGCAGAATGAGTTTATGCAGGTGTTACCT
>JBIOHE010000397.1:0-3819 GCA_044448725.1 Sphingobacteriales bacterium
AAGCAATGACCGGGTGAGTTAACTAACGAAGCGGCATTAGCGCAAATGCATGGCGGCGAAGCTACTCACCCGGTCATTGCTTCGCTCGACCACCCTCTCTTCCGCAAGCGGGAAAGAGGGTAAAACAGTATTTATATAAAATATTTCTTTGTTAGCTCTGTGTCTTCTTTGTATCTCTGTGTTAAAATTTATAAATTATTATACCAATTAATGAGAAACTATCCTTTTCTGCTATTGTTTTTATTCGTTACGGCTATAAGCTCCTGTAAAAAGAAAACGCTTTTTGAACAGGTTCCCTCTTTCAGTTCAGGCATCACGTTTGTTAATAAAATTGTTGAAACCGATTCCATCAACCCGATAGCCTTACTAAATGTTTATAACGGCGGCGGTGTTGGCATCGGCGATTTTAACCATGATGGCCTGCAGGATATTTATTTTATAGGTAACCAGGTACCCAACAGGTTATACCTCAATAAAGGTAACATGAAATTTGAAGATGTTACCAAAGAGGCTGGTGTGGGCGGCTTAGGCGGCTGGGGCAGGGGGGTAGCCGTTGTGGATATAAACAACGACGGCTGGCCTGATATTTATGTTTGCAACACTTTATTAAAAGACTCTGTAAAACGACGGAACCTGCTTTATATAAACCAGGGGCCTGACAAAAATGGCATACCCCATTTTAAAGAAATGGCTAAAGAGTATGGGCTCGATTTAATGGTGCACTCCACCATGGCTTCTTTTTTTGATTATGATAACGATGGCGATCTGGATATGTACCTTACCGTGAATGAGGTACGGCCAACTGATAATACCAGTTTGTTCAGGACAACCGTCGCTGACGGATCGTCGCCGAGTACCGGACACCTTTTCCGCAATGACTGGGACCCTGTTTTAAAGCACCCGGTATTTCACGATGTTTCTAAACAGGCGGGTATAACTATTGAGGGTTACGGTCACGCCACCACCACGGTTGATATAAACCGGGACGGCTGGAAAGATATTTATGTGACCAATGATTTTTTACCCAATAATATTTTATACATCAATAACCACGACGGTACATTTACCGATAAATCAAAACAATATTTTAAGCACACGTCGTTAAGCGCCATGGGGCAGGATATTGAAGATATAAACAATGACGGGCTTGCTGATGTATTTGAACTTGATATGAACCCGCCGGATAATTACCGGAAAAAGATGTTTATGTCTTCCAATAGTTATCAGTCCAATCTTAATTTTGATAATTTTGGTTATCAATATCAGTATTTGCGCAATACACTGCAAGTGAACCAGGGTCCGAGGGCCGGGCAGAATGACTCAATTGGCGACCCGGTTTTCAGCGAAGTTGCTTTTTTGGCAGGCGTGTCGCAAACTGACTGGAGCTGGTGTCCTTTACTTGCTGATTTTGATAATGATGGTTACCGCGATCTGATAATAACCAATGGTTATCCCAGGGATGTTAACGATCATGATTTTATGAATTTCAGGGCGCAGGCCTATTTCATCGCCTCCAATAAACAAATCCTCGACCAGATACCTATAGTAAAGATCCCGAACTTCGCTTTTAAAAATAACGGTGGCCAGCAATTTACTGATGTAACTGAAAGCTGGGGTTTTGATGTACCTACTTTCTCAAATGGCGCGGCTTATGCCGACCTTGATAACGACGGGGATATGGATGTTATCATTAATAATATTAATGACGAGGCGATGATCTATAAAAACACGTCACGGGAAAAAGATAAGGACAATAGCCATTATTTGCATGTTAAATTTCAGGGTGGCCCGTTAAACCGCGATGGTATAGGCGCCTGGGCTGATATTTATTATGACCACGGCAAGCACCAGGTATATGAAAATACGCCTTTCAGGGGGTATTTGTCAACCATACAAAACATCGCACATTTCGGGTTAGGCAAGGTCACTTTGCTTGATTCGGTTGTAATCAGGTGGCAAAACGGAAAAAAACAAACACTGCAAAAAGTTAAAGCAGATCAGGTACTTAATGTGGATATCACAAATGCCAGGGATGCCTATTCATTTAGCCATCCTGCTGTTAACAAACAATCCTTATTTCGCGAAGTTACACGGTCTGCCGGACTCTCTTATAAGCATCAGGAGGAAGATTTGTCCGACTTTAATGAACAAAAACTTTTACCGCATAAATTGTCCCAATACTCGCCGGCGATAGCTGTTGGCGATGTTGACGGCAATGGTTATGATGATATGGTGGTTGGCGGTTCGTCAAAATATCCGGCGCAGTTGCTGTTACAGCAGCCTGACGGTAAGTTTATTCAGCGGGACCTTTTACCTAAAGGCCCCAATAGTGATAAAGAACATTTTAAGGATGAGGGCTTGTTGTTGTTTGACGCTAACGGCGATGGTAAACTTGATTTGTATGTGGCCAGCGGCGGGTACGAGAACAAACCTGGTTCATCCTATTATCAGGACAGGATTTATATTAATGACGGCAAAGGTAATTTTACGGAGGCCGTTGATGCGCTGCCGGAAAATTTTACAAGCAAATTGTGTGTAAAGGCAATTGATTTTAATAAAGATGGCAAGCTTGACCTGTTTGTATCAGGCCGTGTTGAACCCTGGAACTACCCTAAGCCGGTATCAAGCATGGTTTTGCGGAACGACAGTAAAAACGGGCATGTTAAATTTACGGATGTTACCACTACAGTTGCAAAGGACCTGAAGAATATCGGTTTGGTATGCGATGCTGTTTTTACTGATTTTGATAATGACGGATGGCCGGATCTGATACTTACAGGGGAATGGATGCCGGTAACTTTTCTTAAAAATGACCATGGCGTATTCAAAAATGTAACCGGCAAAACCGGAATAAGCGACAAATTTGGGTGGTGGAATACCATAGCGGCCGGTGACTTTGAACACAATGGCAGAACTGACTACATTGTGGGCAATACGGGGTTAAATACTTTTTATAAAGGGACAGACAAGTACCCTGTTTATATTACCGCGAAGGATTTTGATAAAAACGGTAGTTATGATGCCTTTCCATCTGTATTTCTGAAAGACCTGAATGGCGAAATGCAGGAGTTTCCTGCTCAAACGCGTGATGATATTATAAAACAAATGATAGGCATGCGCAAAAAATTCCAGAATTATAAATCATTTGCTGTAGCTACGATGGATTCGGTGATCACACCCGAAATGCGTAAAGGAGCGTTAAGGCTGAAGGCAAATATGCTGCAGTCGTGCTATTTAAGAAATAACGGTAATGGAAAGTTTACTATGATACCCTTACCTGTTGAGGCCCAAATATCACAACTTAACGGAATTGTTGTGGACGATTTTGATGGCGATGGAAACCTTGATGTGGCAATTAGTGGTAATGATTATGGAACAGAAGTTACAACCGGCAGGTATGATGCTTTCAATGGTTTGATGCTTAAAGGGGATGGTAAAGGTAACTTTAAGCCTTTAACTATTCAGCAAAGCGGGTTGTATATTCCAGGGGATGGAAAGGCGCTGGTAAAATTAAAGGGAGCGAAGGGTAATTATTTGCTTGCCGCCAGTCAAAACAGGGACGTAATGAAGTTATTTGAACTTAAAAGGCCCGTACTTACGGTTAATTTGCAGCCTTTGGATATGTTCGCCATAATAACATACAAAAACGGTAAAACAAGTAAACAGGAATTTTATAACGGCACATCGTTTTTATCAGCTTCGGGTAGATTTTTAAATATAGACAAAACAATGGAGTCAGTTAAAATAACGGATAGTTATGGCCGTGTCAGAAATATTCCATTAAATTAGAAAAGGTTTATAATCATAAATATCTTTATC
>JBIOHE010000398.1:0-3794 GCA_044448725.1 Sphingobacteriales bacterium
GGGCAGGTGAATAGCTGGAGAAATTATTTAAGGAAGGTTTAGTTGACAATTGGCGGGAAAGCTTATTTTTTAAATTTAACGTATAACGGCTTTGATCGTTATTTTTTTATAAATTAGTCGCTTATGAAACCAGTACCTCTACCCTATCTGATAATGCTCTTATTAGCCGGAATTGGATTAGCATCCTCCTGCACTGACATTATTGAGCCGTCCATCAGCAAAAGCCAGGTAACTTTAGAAGCGCCGGCCAACGCATATACCAGCACCAGCTATGCCGTTAATTTTTGGTGGGATGCTGTTGACCATGCCCTTTCGTACCACCTGCAGGTCGTTACACCCAATTTCGCATCACCCGGAAATCTGGTACTGGACACCATAGTCAAAAATTATAAGTTCACCTATACCCTTAACCCCGGCAATTACCAGTGGCGGGTAATGGCCGAAAACGGCAGTTCGCAAACCGCCTATTCAGCGTTAAGTAGTTTTACTATCGCAGCAACGTCTATCACAAAGCAAGCTGTTCAGCTGACCGCCCCGGCAAATGACTTTCTTACCAATCAAAGCACGGTTACCTTTCAGTGGACCAGCATGTACGGGGCCACCAAATACAATTTTGAAATTGATACCAATAATTTTGCAAATCAAAATTCAGTAGTATTAAATACCGTAATACCGGGGCTGCAATATAATTTCACTTTCCCCAAAAACCATGTTTACCAATGGCGTGTACAGGCTCAAAATGATACCGCCAATGCACAATGGTCGGCTGTTAATACGCTCACCTTTAACAATACCCCGCCTGCACAGGTCACATTGGTAGTCCCGGTAAGCGGAACAACATTAAGCAAGCCTGTTTCGCTCCAGTGGAATGCGGTGACTAATGCTGTGCATTATAAGCTATACGCATTCAAAAGTGATTCAACAACACTTTATAACTCAAACTTCCCATTGGTGGTAAATGCAGGCAGTTATAGTTTCAACCAGGGTACTTCGGGTAATAAAATCTATTGGAAGGTATTGGCCGTTGATGCGGAAGGGAACGAAGGCAAGGCCAGTCTGTTACGGAACTTTACACTGCAATAAGGGGCTATGAAGAATAAAAAACTGACTTACTTTTTAGGTTTTGTGGTTGTAATGGTTTGGGGCGTAATTATTTACAGAATAATTGACGCTTCATCAGGTGGTGATGATCCGGTTCCTGTAGTTTCAAACGCACCCCAAAAAGAGGTCTATAATGATTTTGCTGTTGCAAAAGATACCACCCGTTTGTTATTAAACTACCGCGATCCCTTTGGCCTTATAAAACAAAAGGATACCCTAAGCCTTGCTGTTAAAAAAAGTTATCATAAAAGCATGGTTTCAATGCCTCAAAAACCAGTGTTTAACTGGGGCTTTATCCAATATTCAGGGTATATCCGTAATCCGGGATCAAAGAAATTAATTACCTTGCTAAGCATCAACGGCAAAAGTGAAATGCTTTCCGAAGGTGAAAGCAGGGACAATGTTAAGCTGATCAAAAACCTGAAGGATTCCATTAAGATCAGTTTTAACGGCAAAACCAAATTTATTGCAATAAAGTAAGTTATCTATGAAACGAATTATAACTGCACTCCTGTTTCTGATTTCCGGTTCGGTATATGCCCAAAAGCTATCTGATTATGGTTACGACAAGGTCAGGATTGTTGAGCCTGATAAGATCGTAAAAACTGAAATAATACCGGTTAATTCAGCACCAAGCGTAAAACCCGACCGCCTTTATTATTGGTATAATGATAACCGTATTCATTCCTCACAGGGAGGCTATAGCGGAAAACTGCTGAACGGGCTGTATGAAGCTTATTATCTGAACCACAATCTCAAGGAGCAGGGAACATTTAAAAAAGGATTAAAGGATGGCGCCTGGAAAAGCTGGAACGAAGACGGGACATTAAGCCGGATAAGCAATTGGAAAAACGGGGCGTTGATACCGGAGGGAACCGCTTCGTTTTGGGATAAGGTTAATATTTTGAAAAGAAAGACAAAATCAATCCCTGCCGATTCAACAGACAAAAAACATTAGCGCTTAATTATCAACTATGCTGAAAGCATCAGCCCTTTATATCGTCATCATCATTGCATTAGTGATAGCGGTGCTTTGTTCCTCTTTAATTGTAGCAGCTTACTTTTACAAAATACAATACCTGCGAAAAACCCGGTATGACCAATTGGAAAACAATCTTGCTTCCGGCATTAATATACTGATTGCAAGTGCCGATACCTCTTATACTCATGGCAAAACTTTTAGTCTGTTTAACGATGATGCTGATTCAGTTGCGTTGAAACGTTTTTTTTGGGGGATGTATGATATTGGGACGGTAGAGGCGATTAACCAAAGGGACACTTTGTACAAAACATTCACGCTTGCAAACGCCATAGACTCTGCTAAATGGGCGGCTTTATATTTGGTTGATGAAGACCGGCCCTTTTCCCTGAGCGGTAAAACCACCATCAGGGGCGACGCCTATATTCCTAAAGCCGGTGTACAGGAAGCTTATATTGATAACAAGGCTTACCAGGGAGATAAACGTTTAATCATTGGTCACCGGCATGTTAGTGAAAAAAAGTTGCCTGCCCTGAATGCAAACAGGCTGAAACTGTTTGACCAATTTTTTCACCGGGATATTGCAGGCGACAATAATTTATTGAACAAAGATTCAGTAATAGCGTCTTTTCTAAACCCCACCCGTTTTGCAAATTTCAAAAAGGAAGTAAAAACTATTGAAAAAATTCATCTAAGCGGAAATATCATGTTGTTTTCTGATACGACAATTATTATTGACAGCACCGCAGTATTAAAAAACGTCGTGGTTTTTGCGAGGGCGATAGTTGTTAAAAGCGGCTTTCAGGGCAATTGCCAGCTTTTTGCAACTGACTCGATCAGCATAGGGCGCAATTGCCGGTTCAATTATCCTTCATGTTCAGGGATTCTCCGTTTTCAAGCTCCGCGTATTAATAGCCAGGCTAAAATTAGCCTGGGGCATAATGCTGACTTTAAGGGCATCCTGTTTACCTATGAAAAGACGGAAACGCCTGTAAAATCCTTAATTTCAATAGGCAAACACGCAAAAATTAAAGGTCAGGTTTATTCCCAGGGGATATTGGAACTGAAAGATACTACCGAAGTGGATGGCAGTGTTTTTACCAGCCTGTTCGAATATAAAAACCCGTTTACTTTATTTGAGAATTACCTCATCAACACCACAATTAATTCAAAGGCGCTTTCTCCCTATTATTTAACGGGTGAATTACTGCCTGTAGCAGGTAAAAAGAAAAAAGTTTTACAATGGCTGGAAGCAAATTAAATGGCCGGATCAAAGCTTCCACCATATTGGAAGTCATCATATCAATGATCATCATCGTCATTGTTTTTGGCATCGCCATGATGATCTATACCAATGTATTGCGGCTTTCATTATCAACAAAAAAACTAAGGGCGCAGGCGCTTTTGCAGGAAACCATGCTGAAAGCTGAACAAACTACTGCAAACACTACGCAGTCTTTAACGACAGATGATTTCAGGATAGAGCAGCAAGTAAGCCCTTATAATAAAGAACGGAATTTGACCCTGATACATTTAACCGCTTATGACCAGAACCAGCAAAAAATTGCCGAACTTCAAAAAGTAATTGGTACCAGGCCATGATGAAACAAAAAGTTAAGGCATTTACCATTATGGAAGTCACAATCACCATGCTGATTACGGGGCTGATTATCGGCATTACCTATACTTCTTATTCCATTGTTATTAAATCGTA
>JBIOHE010000399.1:0-3771 GCA_044448725.1 Sphingobacteriales bacterium
AGGATGCTCCTGCGGAGCGATAAGCGCTTGAACGCCCCGACTCCAGCGGAGTCGCGTGTTTATAGATCAGAAAAATGGAAAATTCAGGCTCCAGAAGAGCCTCCTTGGGATTTCAATGTTTTAAAAGCGATTTCCCTGCGGAGAAGCCGGGTAAGTCCGGAAGAAAATCGTTTTCAAAATAGTCCGTAGATGGTGGTACGCTTGCACGGCAGGGGCGACCACAAGGGTTCGCCCCTTGCTGAAGCGTAAAAGAAATTTAAATTGATCTCCCATGATGCAGGGAAAGTCCCGACTTCCCGTACCCCTACTACTCTATAGCAAAAACTTTCCCCTCAACAGCCAAATCGGTATCCGGAAAAACACTCCTTGCTTCATCCAAAAGTTCAATTAAGGTTTTATACCTGGCCGAAAAATGACCGATCAGCAGTCTTTTGGCATGGGTTTTTAAGGCAATCTGGCCGGCTTGCAAAGCAGTGGTATGATGGGTTTCATTAGCCCTTTCGAGCATATTATTTAAAAAAGTTGCTTCGTGGTACAAAAGGGTAGCATTACTGATCTGATAAAAATACTTTTCGTTGTACAATGTATCAGAACAATAAACATAAGATTTTGGCGTGGCAGAATCAATGGTAAGCGTTTCATTTTTAAACACACTGCCATCCGGTGCAATGTAATCAGCCCCCTTTTTTAATGCCGAATAGTAATTAACCGGAACATTAAACTCATCTATTTTTTCTTTGATTAGTTTTCGTAACCTTTTCTTTTCCCTGAATAAAAAGCCGGTACAACCGATACCATGATCAAGAGGGATGGTTTCAACAGTAATATCCTGGTTTTCCAAAACAACTTCAGCTTTTCCCGCATCGGTAAATCTGTACGCTACTTCATATTGCAATTCAGTTTCAGACGATTTGAGCTGAATATCAATGATCTCCTTTAAAAGTTCGGGACAGTAAATATTTATTGGTTTTTTACGGCCGTTAAGATGCAGAGACGACAGTAAACCAACGAGGCCGAGATAATGGTCGCCGTGAAGATGGCTGATAAAAATATGCTCTATCCGACTGGCTTTAACATCAAACTTCAGCATTTGCTGCTGCGTGCCTTCGCCACAGTCAATCAAATACAGCTTCTCATTTATATTGAGCGCCTGAGACGTGGGGTTTCTGTTATAAATTGGGGTTGCGGAACTGCTTCCAAGTATTGTTACTTTAAATTTCATACCTGGTAAACAATAAAGAAGGTTATTTTGCTTCTTTCTTTAATTCTTTTTCTATTTCTTCCATAAAAACCAGATCGATGGCTTCTTCAGGTGTAGGTACAATTGAAAGCACATTATCAAGCTGAGAAATAGTGATCAAACGGGCGACAGCGTCATTTAGTCCGGTTAAAATAAAAGTCCCTGCTGCATTTTTGCACAAGCGATGCCCGACAAGCAAACTGCTTAAACCCGATGAGTCAGCAAACTTAACCAGTGAAAGGTCAAAAATTATATTCCTCTGTCCTTCTGTATTGATCAGAATAAGTTCAGATTTAAGCTGAGGAGACACAATAGAATTCAATTTTGTCTCGTTCAGTTTCAGTAAAATATATTTTTCGTGTTTATCAACCGTGAATTTCATTTTTTGAAGCAATTAAAGGGCTAAGATAATATTATTTTATGTACAAATAAAAAATTAGAGAACAGTAAGTGCATTATTTATTGATTTTTCGACCCGGCTCAACACATCTCCGCTATCGGGTTTCACGAAACTTTCACCGGTAATCTGTTCAAAAAGCTCTATATACCTTTCAGAAATGGATTGAATGATCTCCTTTGTCATTAAAGGCACTACCTGTCCGTCTTTCCCCTGGAAACCATTTTCAATAAGCCATTTTCTTACAAATTCTTTTGAAAGCTGTTTTTGCGGCTCGCCATTTTTCTGCCGTTCCTCATAACCTTCGCTGTAAAAATACCGCGACGAATCGGGGGTGTGTATTTCATCAATCAAAAATATTTTCCCACCGGCTTTTCCAAACTCGTATTTGGTATCAACAAGTATCAGCCCCTGTCTGGCAGCTATATCGGTACCCCGTTTAAATAAAGCTTTGGTGTAATTTTCAAGCTGGATGTAATCACTTTCCGAAACAATGTTCCTGGCTAAGATCTGTTCCCTTGATATATCTTCATCATGCCCTACAGCGGCTTTGGTAGTCGGTGTAATAATAGGTTCGGGCAATTTGTCATTTTCTTTAAGGCCTTCGGGCAAACTTACCCCGCAAACCTGCCGTTTTCCGGCGCTGTACTCGCGCCAGGCATGACCTGCCAAATAGCCCCGTATCACCATCTCCACTTTATAGGGTTCGCAAATGCGGCCGATGGTAACACTCGGGTCAGGCACGGTTACCACCCAGTTTGGAACAATATCCGAAGTGGCCTGTAAAAATTTAGCGGCTATCTGGTTTAAAACCTGACCTTTGAAAGGAATCGCCTCCGGCAGCACCACATCAAATGCCGAGATACGGTCGGTAACTACCATTACCAGGTATTTATTATCAATAGTATATACGTCCCTCACCTTGCCTTTGTAAAAGCCGGTCTGGCCGGGAAATGTGAAATGTGTTTCTTTTATTGAGTTCATATTCTAAATTGTGAAAGTTTGCAGTTTTTAGTTTGCAGTTTGCTTTAGAACTGCCCACTGCAAACTGATAACTGCCTATTGTATATCCCCGTATGCTGCCAAAATTTTTCGTACCAATTTATGCCTCACTACGTCTTCGCCGCTAAGATAAACAATTTCTATTCCGCCTATATCCGTTAATATCCGTAAAGCGGTATGCAGCCCTGATTGTTGTTTTTTGGGAAGGTCTATCTGCGTAACGTCGCCGGTAACAATAAATTTAGCCGATGGTCCCATACGTGTCAGGAACATTTTCAGCTGCATGTCAGTAGCATTTTGAGCCTCGTCCAAAATCACAAAACAGTTATCCAGGGTACGTCCGCGCATAAATGCAAGCGGCGCTATCTCAATGGTGCGGTTTTCCAGGTAAAACTTAAGCTTTTCAGCCGGGATCATATCATCCAGCGCATCATACAATGGCCGTAAATACGGGTCTATCTTTTCTTTCAGGTCTCCGGGTAAAAACCCGAGGTTCTCCCCAGCTTCAACCGCAGGCCTGGTTAAAATTATCCGTTTTATTTCCTTGTTTTTAAGCGCCCTTACCGCAAGTGCTACAGCGGTATAAGTTTTACCCGTACCTGCAGGCCCGATGGCAAAAAGTATATCGCTTTTGTTGATACAATCAACCATGCGCCGCTGATTGGCGGTACGCGCTTTTACCATCACCCCGTTTGGCCCGAAAACTATAACCTCGCCGGAAGCAAACTTATCGGCTGAATTTTCTGCTGCCTGCGTAGCTGAAGCTTTTGACCCCAGAATCCTTTCGAGATCGGTTATATTCAGGTTCTCATATTTTTCAACATGTTCCAGTAAATGATTAAATTTCTCGTGGAAAATGTTTATTTCGTGTTCATCACCCAGTATCTTAACATCGTTGCCGCGGGCTACTATTTTAAGCTTAGGATATTGCTTCTTAATGATCTCAAAATGATCATTATTTGGCCCCCATAATACCGCCGGGTTGATTTGTTCGATTGACAATTTAAGTTCGTTCAATACAAATTGATTTATAGTTGCAGATTTTTATGAATTAAAAATTGAATATTTGCAGCACCAAATGCTTGCACAAGATTAGTGATAAATATTTGAAAAATTAATGGCAATAATAACT
>JBIOHE010000400.1:0-3762 GCA_044448725.1 Sphingobacteriales bacterium
CACTGTCCAGCAAAGCCTGGTTGCGTGAGCCGCTTTGGCCCAAACCCGACATTGTTAAATATACTTTGCCGAGCATCCCCTGCGCCGACCATGTGGTTACCCTGCCAGCTACATCTTTTAACGGAAGGTTTTGCGCCGCATAAGTCAGGTCTTTGGTAATAAATTTATAAACATCCGAAACAGTATTACGGTTAAGCAGCGGGTTTTGTATCAGTTTGGTGTTATCCTCAATGATAGGCACGGCGCCCCAATAAACAGCCAAATGATAATAAGCCACCGCGCGAATAAACTTTGCCTCTGCTATGGCAGCATTTTTGTCTTTTGCCGGAATAGAAGAAGATGCCTGGCTTTGTATGGCATTAATAACCATATTACATTGTGCGATAACATTGTACAAGCCTGCCCAGGCACTTGATACAATGCCATTTTGCGCTGTAATTGTACGCGTAAAAAGCTGATCTAAATCGGGAAAATATCCTTTATAACCATTTCCGCTCAATGCATCCCCAAGTGGTAACAAAGCATTGCTATGAAATTGCCACCACTCCGAACCACCATACAGGCTTGCCGTGGCCAGCCGTAAATCTGAGGTGGTTTTGTAAAAATTATCAGAACTTATCTGCGAGTTGGAAGGGCGTTCCAAAAAACTTTTTTTGCACCCGGCAATTGCTGCTGCCAGTAGCAAAATAATTACAATTTTATTAATTGGTTTCATAAATATTTTTTTTAATTGGTGATTGTTTTATTTGTTAAATGTTACGCTTGCACCAATAGTAAATACTCTTGGCTGAGGATAATAACCAGTGTCCCAGCCTGCCTGAAGCGGGTTCCATGAACCAATTTCAGGATCCATGCCCTTATATTTTGTAATTGTAAATGCATTGGTTACGTTTGCGTACACATAGACTGAATGCACGTATATTTTCGATAAAATATTTTCGGGCAGGTGGTAACCTAATTTAATGTTTTTGCACTTCAGGAACGAACCATCTTCGATAAACAAATCAGAAGGACGGTTATTATTGTTGGTATTATCATTTCTCAACCCCACAATAGTTGTATTCGGGTTGGTAACAAATACGTTGTTAACATCGGATGCAGAGCCGGCGGGATTTACTAAAGCCAAATGCGCGTAATTTAATACCGATGTAAAATAGGCGGTATTATTTCGCGGATCGTTTTGTGCTATAGCCATTTGATTGAATACTTTGTTGCCATAGCTGCCGCTGAAGAAAATATTCAAATCAAAATTTTTGTAAGAAAATGTATTACTGATACCATACTGGAATTTTGGGAGCGGGGAACCCAAAAAAGTTTCGTCCCTTGAGTCAATAACGCCGTCGCCATTCAAATCCTTAAACTTACGGTCGCCGTACCAGATACCACCTCCTGCCGAAGAAATTGGATAAGGTTGACCAGCCTGGTTAACCGGCAAGGCATGTGTTTGAAAATCTTTTGGGTTTGCAAATACGCCGTCAAATACATAGCCATAAAATTCGCCAACGGGCTGGCCAACCACCGTTTTTTCCACTACATCGTTAATTACATAAGATGTTTGGCTCAAGTTAGCATCAGATCCACCGGCACCTAAACTGAGTACTTTATTAACATTACGCGATACGGTAACATCAGTTTTCCATGTAAAATCTTTATGATTAATATTGGTAGAACTGATCCGGAAATCAAACCCGCTATTGCGGACAGAACCGACGTTGCCATAGGGCGCAGCCATGGTTCCCGGCGAATAACCCGTGGCAGTACCGCTATATGCCGGGAACGGCTCCTTTAATAAAAGCCCGTTTGTTTCGCGGTCGTAAACATCTAATGAAAAACTTATCCGCCCATTAAGAAACGTTCCATCAAGGCCTGCATTAAAATAATTCATTTTTTCCCATGTTACGAAAGGATTATTCAAATTACTTTGAAACTGTGCCGTACCCGATAAGCCATTGGCCACCGATGTAAGTTGGGTTATAAAAGTATTGGGCGGTATGCCTTGATTGTTGGTAAGCCCATAACCAAGCCTCAGTTTCAATTCACTTATCTCTTTTACATTTTTCAAAAATGCCTCATTATTAATTTTCCAGGCAAATGCCCCCGAATAGGTAGTAACCCAATTGCGGCCGGGTGCAAAATTTGAAGAACCATCATCCCGTGCAGTACCGGTGATCAGGTATTTATCGTCCCAGGAAAAATTGATACGGCCGAACCAGGATTCCTGTGCAGTGCCACCAGCAGGGCTAAGACCGGAGCCTGAATTATCGCCCGAGTTTTTGGCTGTGGTAGGGTCGCCGGCATTAAGGGCCGTCACATTGTTTGAAGGGAAATTTGTCCGTGTCCCGCCAACATTTTCGAATGTGCTCGACTGCGATTCATGCCCTAATAAAGCATTGACATTATATTTTCTAAAATTATGGTTATAAGTAAAAAAATTGCGTATTACTGTATAAAAGTTTTGGCTGAGGTTCGAGGACCCGCTGTTAAGGCCATTAACATCTTTACCAAAAGCATAAATAGGCGTAAAATTATCTGCCGTACCAAAATCGAAATTACCGGATACTTCATTTCGTAACGACAAGTCTTTGGTAAATTGTATTTCGGCATACGCGTTGCCAAATATTTGATTTCTTGTTTTTTGGTTTGTGACAAGTTCAGCTAATGCCACCGGGTTCGGAACAGCCTGAACCCAACCGCTGGAATTGGAAACACCGCCGTAGGAGCCATCAGGGTTCTGTACCGCAATATCGGGTGTAAGGTTTAGCGCCGAATTTATTACACCAGAGGCAGTAGTGTTTTGATTTTCAAAAACATGGGCCAATTGAAGGCTGGTTCCTACTTTTAGCCAATCGGTGGTTTTATTATCCAAATTCAGGCGTACGGAGTATCTGGTAAAATCAGATCCTATCGCTATCCCTTGCTGGTCGAAATAAGAGGCCGACAATAAATATTGGGTCCGGGGATCGCCACCGCTTACAGTAAGTGTATGGCTGGTCATCGGCGCTCTTCGGAACAGTTCTTTTTGCCAGTCGGTACCTTTACCTAAATATTTGGGGTTGGCAAATTCGGGCCTGGCATCGAAGCCCCATACTTGTGCCCGTTCATTCAAAAAAGTAGCAAGCTGTTGCAAGTTAACTACAGGGAGTTCCTTTGGCAGTTCCTGATCACCGGTATAGAAATCATAAGTTACCGTTGGCGCCCCTATTTTGCCTCTTTTTGTAGTAATAACAATAACGCCATTGGTTGCCTGCGAACCATAAATGGCCGTTGCAGAGGCATCTTTCAATACATCTATTGTTTCTATTTCGGCAGGATTGATAGCATTTAATGGATTACCGCCATTCCCAGGGTCGCCAACCGGAGGAATAATAATACCATCAATTACATACATTGGCGAATTAGAACCACTTAATGAAGACACGCCACGTATTTGAATAGACACGCCGCCACCGGGCTGGCCCGACACCTGTTGAACCACAACACCTGCAACTTTACCCTGCAGGGCCTGGTCAAAAGTTGTCGGTTGTGTTTGGCGCAGGTCTTTCCCTGATATTGAACTTATCGAGCCAGTAACATCTTTTCTTTTTGCCTTGGCATAACCAGTAACAACCACTTCGTTTAAGTTGCTGGATGTAGAATTCAGCGTGACATTAATTATGTTTTTTTGTTTAACGGCTATTTCCTGGGATGTATAACCTAAATAGCTAAATACGAGTATATCGCCTTGCTTTGCCATTATCACATAACTACCGTCAACAGCAGATA
>JBIOHE010000401.1:0-3756 GCA_044448725.1 Sphingobacteriales bacterium
GTATTTGATAATAACCTGCAATTATAATTTTTATTGCAAGTTTATGATTTTTATGAAAGTAATACTCAGAAATGAAAGAGATTGTGATTGACCTGGAAGCAGAGAAGAATGAGATATTAAAAAGATACCGTGCCTTGTTGCGGGCTTGCAAATCCACTTTGCAAAAGGGCGACAAACGCATGATCCGCAAGGCATTTGATATGGCTTTGGAGAGCCATAAGGATATGCGCCGTAAATCCGGCGAGCCTTATATTTACCATCCGATTGCCGTAGCGCAAATTGCCGCTGAAGAGATTGGGTTGGGTACCACGTCAATAGTATGCGCGTTGTTGCACGATGTAGTGGAAGATACCAATATGACCCTGGATGATATTGAAAGGGAGTTTGGTAAAAAAGTGGCCATGATTATTGATGGCTTAACCAAAATATCAGGGGTTTTTGGTACAAACAGTTCGCTCCAGGCCGAAAATTTCCGCAAAATGCTGCTTACCCTGGCTGACGATGTGAGGGTGATACTGATAAAGCTGGCCGACCGCCTGCACAATATGCGGACGATGGAGTTTATGCCGCGCGATAAGCAGCTTAAACTATCGTCGGAAACTGTTTACTTATATGCACCGCTCGCCCACCGCCTGGGTTTGTACGCCATAAAATCGGAGCTGGAAGATCTTTCTATGAAATACATGGAAAGGGAAATGTACCAGTCGATAAAAATTAAACTTAACGAAAAGAAAGCCGAGCGCGAGAAATTTATAAGGGATTTTATTGAGCCGGTAAAAAAAGTGCTGGAAGGGCAGGGTTTGCATGCAGATATATTTGGAAGGCCAAAATCAATCCATTCCATCTGGAATAAGATGAAGAAAAAGGGCATCCCCTTTGAGGAGGTTTACGACCTTTTTGCCATCAGGATAATACTGGACAGCAGCCCCGAAAACGAAAAGGCAGATTGCTGGAAGGCTTATTCAATAGTTACCGATTTGTACCGGCCAAACCCCGACAGGCTGCGCGACTGGATATCGTCGCCCAAAGCCAATGGCTACGAATCGTTGCATACCACCGTGATGGGGCCGCGCGGACAGTGGGTGGAAGTGCAGATACGCACAAAAAGAATGAACGAAATCGCCGAGAAGGGCTTTGCCGCGCATTGGAAATACAAAGAATCATCAACAGACAGCGGTTTAGACCTTTG
Source organism: Sphingobacteriales bacterium (assembly GCA_044448725.1). Classification (GTDB taxonomy): domain Bacteria; phylum Bacteroidota; class Bacteroidia; order Sphingobacteriales; family Sphingobacteriaceae; genus Mucilaginibacter. The sequence goes on from JBIOHE010000401.1 coordinate 1,190, forward strand.
GGTGCAAAAGATTAGGGAAATGCTTAAAAACCCCGACTCCAATGCGCTTGATTTTGTGGATGATTTTAAAATGAATTTATTTTCTGACGAGATATTCATTTTTACACCCAAGGGCGCACTAATCCAGTTACCGCTGAACGCCACGGCGCTTGATTTTGCTTTTGAAATACATACCGATGTCGGCGCAAGTTGTATAGGTGCAAAGGTTAACCATAAACTGGTGCCACTGAACCACAAGCTGCAAAATGGCGACCAGGTAGAGATCATTACCTCAGGCAAACAAGTGCCAAAAGAAGACTGGCTTAATATTGTTGTAACAGCTAAGGCAAAAGCAAAAATAAAATCGGCCTTAAAAGAAGAAAAGCGAAAAGTTGCCGAAGATGGTAAAGAGATTCTTGAGCGTAAGATGAAATCGCTGAAGATTACTTACAATTCCGAAAATATACATAAACTGAGTTATTACTTTAAACTACAGTCAACCCAGGACCTTTTCTTTAATGTCGCCAAAGGCATTATCGACATGAAGGACCTGAAAGAGTACCAGGCATCGGAAAAAGTAATTGAAAATAAGCCGCAGGACAAAATAGAAGCAGATCAGGTACAAAGCCTGATGCGCAGCATAAAAACCAAAGACAGCGATATGCTGCTTATTGGTGAAGATTTGCAAAAAATTGACTATAAACTGGCCGCCTGCTGTAATCCGATCCCCGGCGATGATGTGTTTGGGTTTATAACTGTGAGCGATGGGATAAAAATACACCGCACCAATTGCCCCAATGCCGCTAAACTGATGGCTAACTATGGTTACCGTGTTGTAAAAGCAAGATGGACCAACCAGCAGGAACTCGCATTTTTAACCGGGCTGCGCATTACCGGCATCGACGATGTGGGGCTGATAAACAAGATAACTACCGTGATATCCAACGATTTTAAGGTAAATATGCGCTCGATTACCGTGGACAGCGATAACGGGATTTTTGAAGGCTCTATAATGGTTTATGTAAATGATACGGAACATCTTGATAATTTGATCCGGAAATTAAAAACCGTTAAAGGCGTAACCGGCGTTAACCGTTTTGATTCGGTGATAGAAAAAGCGTCGTAATTAGTTGATTAGGTGAGCGGTTGATTAAGTGAGTGTTTTTTTTCAACCTAATCAACCCAATAAACTTAATCAACTCTAAACTAATTATTCATACCTTTGATTTTTAATACAACCCCATGTCCCAACAGGAAACCATAGCGATGGTTAAGAAAATTTTCGAAGCCTATCTCGAAAATAAAAGCCTCAGGAAAACACCCGAGCGTTTTGCTATACTCGAAGAAATTTATTCACGTACCGATCATTTTGATGTGGAATCACTGTATATCCACATGAAAAATAAAAAATACCGGGTGAGCCGGGCCACGGTTTATAATACCCTGGAGCTATTAGTATCGTGCGACCTGGTTACCAAGCACCAGTTTGGTAAAAATATGGCCCAGTTCGAGAAATCGTACGGCTATAAGCAGCACGACCATATTATTTGTATTGATTGCGGTAAGGTAGTTGAATTTTGCGATCCCCGTATTGAACAGATACAAAGTATGATGGGCGGCCTGCTGCAATTTGAAATAAAGCACCACTCTTTAAACCTGTACGGCAATTGTGAAAAATTGCGGACAGGAAATTGTGACAGAAAAGCTTAATGAAATGGATAAACCGGTTTTAAGTAAACAGGCGTTCTGGGATGTCGATATGGATAAGATCGACTATGAGAAGAATGCACGTTATGTTGTTGAAAAGGTAATTGAAAGGGGCAAAGCAGAAGACTTCGATAGCCTTCTGAAATTTTATGGATTAAAAAGGGTAAAGGAGTTGGCCTTGCAGGCACTTTGGCTATCCGACATAAGCATAAGTTTTTGTTGCACTATATTTAAAGTTAAACCAACCGATTTTAAATGCTACGAGAAGAAACAGTCGAACCGGCTACACTGGGACTTCTGAAAAGGATAGTCAAATTACCTGAGTTAAAACAATTCAGGCTAATTGGAGGTACCGCATTTTCGCTCTTATATGGGCATCGTAAATCGATTGATTTAGATTTGTTTACAGATCAACCTCTTGAAAAGGATGTTTTGATTCCGGCTTTAGAGGATGCTTTTGGTAAAATCACTCCGTTTAATCCTAATCGAAAATATATTTATCAATGTATTATTCAAAACGTAAAAGTTGATTTCGTTTCGGTTCATGATCCATTTTTAAATCCAATACAAATAATTGATAATATACCGTTTGCGGATATTAAAGATTTGATAGCTTTGAAGCTTAATGCCGTAAAGGGCAGGGGCGTGAAAAAAGATTTTTGGGATGTAGAAAAATTGCTACAGGTCTATTCACTTAATGATCTTTTTCAGTTTTATCATGATAGGTATGGTTATGATGATACCTTTGCAGTGTTTAGATCGATAAACTATTTTGAAGACGCTGAAGATGATCCAGATCCTGAATCTTTAGATGGAATGACCTGGGATAAGGTGAAAAAGAATATAAAAGAAGCACTATACAATTATTATAATAAGAAATA
>JBIOHE010000402.1:0-3746 GCA_044448725.1 Sphingobacteriales bacterium
GTAGGGACCTCGGCTTTGCTGGTGATGATATTTATGATGGATAAGGCGCTGAAACCTGATGAAGTGCTTGGTTTCAGCGGCATTATTACGGCAGGCGGGTTGTGGTATTTGTTATTCAGCATGCTCTTTCTGGGGGTAAGGCCCTTTCGGACTGCACAGCAAACCTTAGGGGAGAATATTGCCGACATCGCCGCTTTTTTAAGGATAAAGGCTGATTTTTATTTGCCCGAAAAGGATATTGATGAAAATTACCGCAAACTGGTATCGCAGCAAATAAAGGTTAGCCAGCATCAGGATGCCGTGAGGGAGATCCTCTTTAAAAGCAGGATCATGGTAAAGGAATCAACCAGCGCCGGCCGCATATTGGTGCTTACCTTTGTTGACCTGGTGGATATGTTTGAGCAGATAATGGCAACCCATTATGATTATGCGCAAATAAGAGAGAAATTTGGAGCGACCGGGGTATTAAACGAAATAGCCGATACCCTGCAGGGTATGGCTGATGAAATGGATAATATCGCTTTTATGGTACTATCGAATACCAGAAGTACGCGGAAACGTTTTTTTAATACCGGGTTAGAACAACTGAAGGTGCGGATTGATGAAATAGGTTTAAACGACAAGGGCGCAAGTAACCTGGCCCTGAAAAAGGTATTAATTAACCTGCGCGATTTAAATCAGCGGATTACCAGTATCTACAATTATTATAACTCAAAATCATCGGAAACATTGATTGAAAACACGGCGAACCTTGAATATTCAAAGTTTGTAACACATCAGGATTATGCGCCGCACGTGTTTTTTGATAACTTATCTTTCGATTCGGCCACATTTAAACATGCTATAAGGGTAGCATTGGTTTGTTTGCTTGGTTTTATAGCGGGAAAAAGTATTGCATTAGGGCACCATAGCTATTGGATATTGCTCACTATTATTGTGATTTTAAAGCCGGGTTTCAGCTTATCAAAACAACGGAACTATCAGCGGCTCATTGGCACCATTGCGGGCGGTGTTATAGGGATATTGTTCCTGCTGTTTATACCCGAAAAATCAGTGCAGTTTGTCTTCCTGATTGCCCTGATGTTAGGCACCTACAGCTTCCTGAGGTTAAATTATGTGGTAAGCGTTATTTTTATGACGCCTTATGTACTTATTCTGTTTAACCTGTTAGGGGTGGGGCGTTTGGTAAATGAACGTATTATTGATACTTTGATAGGGTCGGGTATAGCTTTTGCAGCCAGCTATCTTATTTTTCCAAGCTGGGAATTTGAGAAGATCCAGCATAACCTGCGGCAGGTGATCTTTGCAAATGCAAAATACCTGCTTAAGATTGCGGAAAGTGTTTCGGGTAAAGAGATTGAAACCGTTGAGTATAAGCTTGCCCGTAAGGATGTATTTGTAAAATCAGCCAATTTATCAGCAGCCTTTGAGCGGATGACCTCTGAACCGAAAAGCAAGCAGAAAAACATAAAGGAAGTGCATAAATTTGTGGTGCTTAACCATATTTTATCCTCTTATATAGCCACTATAGCTTCGGGCATCGCGGCAAAGCGCATCCATAAAACCAGCGCCGAAAATCTGAAATTACTGAAACGCAGCATCGCGGTGCTTAATGATTGTAATAAAAAGCTGCAGGGTAAAGTTGTTGAACTGAACTCCGTAAAAACCCCGGCTTTAAATACCGGTGAACCAGCCCCCTTATCAGCTGAGGACCTTTTGCTTAACGAGCAACTGGGTTTTATTAATAAGATAAGTACGGATATCAGCAGAGTGACTGAGCATATTATTGGAGGGGATGTATAGTTTGAAGTCGAAAGTCTCAAGTTCTAAGTAAAGAAAAAAACAAAAATCCGACTTATGACTAAAAACTTTCGACTAAAGACTTGTAACTTTTTTGTTTTTCGGACTAAAAAAATCTTTCCCTGTAACAAAACGTCCTTCACTATAGTCAAACGAAGAAAAATATGGAGCCACTAATAACGCTAAAAGATATTGGACGTAAATATGTGATTGGCAGTGAAATTATTCATGCCCTTAAATCAGTATCGTTAACTATCAATAAAGGCGAATTTGTGGCGCTGATGGGGCCATCGGGTTCGGGTAAATCAACCCTGATGAATATTTTGGGTTGCCTGGATACGCCCACCAAAGGCGACTATATTTTAAATGGCATTAACGTTAGCCACATGACGGATAACGAACTGGCCGAAGTCAGAAACAAGGAGATCGGTTTTGTGTTCCAGACATTTAACCTGCTGCCCCGTAATACCGCCCTTGATAATGTGGCCCTGCCGCTGGTTTATGCGGGCGTTAATAAAGTAAACAGGCAGGCCCGCGCAAAACAAACCCTTGAAAACGTAGGCTTAGGCAACCGTATTGACCATAAGCCCAATGAGCTTTCGGGCGGACAACGCCAGCGTGTAGCCGTGGCCCGCGCGCTGATCAATAACCCATCCATCATATTGGCGGATGAGCCTACCGGTAACCTGGATACAAAAACATCCATCGAAATAATGGGGCTGATTGAAGATATCCACGCCAAAGGCAATACCATCATATTGGTAACCCACGAAGAAGACATCGCCCTGCATGCCCACCGTATAGTGCGTATGCGCGATGGTTTGATAGAAAATGACTTTGCCAATCCAAATATTCATAAGGTGGAGAGGCATGGCGCAGCGGTGTAGTTGTCTGAACCGTTGATTTATTTGATTTTATTGATGGCGCTGATTTTTGTTTTAACACATCGAAACTATCCTTGCCACAAACTCCGCTAAATAAACAGCCTTTTCCGGCGATATGGCTTGCGGCGTGCCTATAATGAGGGTATGCTCCACTATCTCAATCACAAAATCTTCATGCCTGATGTCCATTACCGCATTCCTGAAATTCCGGTCGATAGCCGAAGCCGCTTTATCGCGGTCATTCACCAAAACATAAAAGGTGTCGCTGAATGCTTTATCCTCCTCAAAATCCAGCTCTACCGGATGTATCAGCTCAATGATTTTGTCGGTAAGGGTTTCCCGCCTGATTAAAACACGACCAAAATCATGTTTCAGATAGGCCAGCGCCCAGGTTTGGTATTCATAATTATCAAAAATCCCTCCCCCTTTGGGGGCCATGGTTCTTGTTTGGGTTTCAATAAATAAAATATAGCTGTCATTATTGAAATGCTTTATCACAAAGGAACCTCTCAGGTCAATACCAAAATAGTTTCTGAATACTTCCAGCTGTTGTAAGTGGAAGTCAATTTGCCCGGTAAATTCAACCTGGAATTTTGTTTTAAGCGCTTTATAGGTATCGTTCAACCGGTCTATATCGGCGGAACAGAGGCCAACGGTATTAAAAGGGTAATTTTCCATAAGTTTCTAAAAATACTTATTACCGGGCAAATAGTAAAGGGCGCAAATCAAATTGTCGCTACTAACCCGTTTGTTTGGCTTATGCAACCTGCGGAATTTGGCTGAAGCCTTAATTAACCTCTCTTTATCCGTCGGTTAAAACCGACGGCAATGAATGTAACGTTGGGTGTAATTCATTGCCGTCCCTTTCAAGGGACGGGGAAAGCTAAACAAAAAGCTAAGGGCTTTAGCAAAAATTAGCTGATTAGCGACAATGTGAATGACAAAAAAGGGGTGTCGTGGTGAGGCACTCGAACCATGTGTGGTGGCCTGAACGCTTTGCATTTGCGTTAATGCATTGGCGTCTTGGCCTTTGCGCTCATGGTTCGAGTGCCTCACCATGAC
>JBIOHE010000403.1:0-3733 GCA_044448725.1 Sphingobacteriales bacterium
AAACAATAGTTCGTTAAAGTATTAAGCGGCGATAGTGCCATAGTAAATAAGTTCTCTGACATGGTTTTGATTTTTAGGCAAGTTAGGGTTAATGCCGAACTTGATAAAAAAACGTTCAATAAGTAAAGCATTGTGGTTCACTGTTTTAATGTCGTTCATAGAGAAAGCTTTTCTTTGTTCTTTTGGCAGCGCCAACCAATGTACAACTTTAGCAATATTGATTGCCGACAAGGCAGCGTTGAACTGAAAGTGCAACTTTTTTTCGCTTCTGGCCTGGCAATCAGTTAACCCTGTATGTTGTTTAGCATCCCGGTAAAGAAACTCGATCTGAAAACGACTTTGATAGTACTTCAGGATAAGCTCAGCATCTAATTTAGTGTCCGTGCAGAAATAAAGTTTATACACGTTTTTTTCTTTATCATTTGATATTTGCAGGTGTACTACCCTGATATTACGTTCAAGCGATACCGAATAAACAACGGCGGTATACAGGATCTGCCCGTCATTGGTTTCTATCCGTTTAAAAATGCGCTTATCTAAATTTTGGTGATCTACTTTACCGCCATGCTTTTTAGGTCTTCCACGTTTTCCCGTAGGGCCGCCGCTATGCAGATATTTAAGGTTGGCATCATCCCGTAAGCGGCTGATAAATTGAAAGCCGCTGCCCAGCATCGCATCGGTGAATGATTTTTTAGCAAACCAGGCATCGGCTACTACTATTGTTGAAATGGACAGTAATGCCTCTTTACGCCCGGTGATAATATCCGCATACCGTACTGGTAAACTTTTGGTTTCACCTTCTTTTATGATAGTCTGTACGGCTTCCAAATGAAAACCTGTGTGGTTATCTATATCAATGGCTGCAAGGCCGGTAATCTCCAGCCCCCGTTTCGCTTGTCCTGCACAGCCCGACCAGAAGTAACCTATGCCCGGTGTTTTCTTGCCTGCCTTATTAATAAAGCTCGGGTCAACGGCTATTACATAATGACCACTTCCATTGGCGTTGACCAGTTCTTTATTAAAAGACAGAAAATCGAATTTCTTTTCGAATTGCTGACGATAGCGCTGTTCTGTATATTTGCCGTACCTTTCAAGTTGAAGAAAGTTAATTCGTCCTTTAATACTTAAAAAAAGCGTAAAGGTCTCTAACAGAAACATTTGCCTCCATTTATTGATGGTCGATATTTTATTTAACGTATTGATAATTAGTGAATTATATAAAGAGTTACCCTTGGTAGTCATGCTTAACAGAATCGTGAGAAAATCCTATTAAGATACTGATTATCAGGGGTTTAATCAAATTATTTCCGACTTATTTTTTACTTATTTTACTGTAAATCAAATATTTATATCAAAGTTTAACGAACCATTGTTAAAGCTACCTGTTAATAATCTTCAAAAAATTGAACGCACCACTGCTACAGACTTTTGGTTTTTATATGCTGATTCGGGCATTTACAGATATAACGCCATAAGCAAAAAGACAACGCATTATTATCACAGTGTTAAAGGAGCTCTCTCGTTATACCCAGGTTCCATTGCCGATATCACGTCTGACGTTAAAGGCAATATTTGGATAGTTTACACTGACGGAATGGTGGAGATGCTTGATGTTAAACATAGCAGGATCAGCTATCACACTGCCATATTTAACAAGGTAACCAATAATAAGAAAGATCACTATGCTTTGCTCGTCGACCGGGATGGTGATTTATGGTTTTACTTGTCGAACAATGATTTGGGCCTGTTTTATTACCGGCCTTTAACAGGGGCTTTCCGGCATATTGATAAAGAATCGCCCGGGATAAAGTTAAACACGAACATAATTACAAATATTGTTCAGGCTAATGATGGCTTGATATGGATCGCCACTGATCACGGGGGGATAAATGTGCTGAATAAAAAGAATGCGAAAATTACCTATCTGCTAAACAGGGGAGATGACCCTACCTCATTAAGGCAAAACACCGCAACACTTTATAAGGATAACTTAGGTATTATATGGGCCGGTACTTATAAAAAGGGAATAAGTTATTATCATAAAAATATTATCAGGTTCCCGATCTTCAGGCATTTAGACTCTGATCCGGGTAGTTTAAAGTTTAATGATGTCAATACATTTGCAGAAGACAAACTGGGAAATTTGTGGATCGGTACCAATGGCGGCGGCCTCATTTATTTTAACCGCAAAACGGGCGTTTACACCCAATACAAAAACAATCCTAACGACAGCAATAGTTTATCAAGCGATGTAATTATTAGCCTTTGTATAGACCATGACCAAAAATTATGGATAGGCACCTATTTTGGCGGTTTGGATTGCTTTGACGGGAAGACGTTCAACCATTACAAACACGATGATAAAGTGGCCACCAGTATTGCTGATAACCGGGTATTTAGCGTTTTGGAAGACTCGTCGCACCGTTTGTGGATAGGAACGCTTTTTGGTGGCATCGAAATTTTCGACCGTGCAAAAAAAATATTTTACCACCCATTAACGCAGACTGATATCAAGTCTACGCTGACATCCTCGATCTTCGAGGATAAACAAGGCAATATCTGGCTCGGGGGGTATTGGGGCGTAGATGTGATTATGAAGGAAGGAGGATTGGTAAGGCACTATACCTCAAACAACGGTTTACTTGGCGACGAAATAAGAAGTATCAATGAGGATAGCCGGGGTTTGATATGGATAGCGACCGCAGGCGGATTGAATGTTTTGGATCGTAAAACAAACACTTTTATCTCGCTGACAAAAAAAAGCGGGCTCCTGGCTAATTCACTGGCGAATACATTGGAGGACAATAAAGGAATGATGTGGGTAAGCACTTCGAATGGGTTAGCCCGTGTAACGTTAACACCAACAACTAATTCTTTTAAATTTCATTTCGACATTTTCGACGAAACAGATGGTCTGCAAGGCAGGGAGTTTAACACAAACTCAGCGTTAAAAACACGCGCCGGCGAATTAATATTTGGGGGCGCAGATGGGTTTAATCTGTTCGATCCCGCAAGCATAGAACCCGATACCTCCAGGCCTCAATTAATCTTTACCGACTTTCAGTTGTTCAATAAGAGCATTTCAGCAAATGAGGCGGTTAGCGGGCATGTTATCCTTTCAAAAAGTATATCAGTAACAAATTCAATAGTTCTCAATCACGACGAAAATATCTTTTCGATAGAATTTGCCGCCCTTGCTTATATAAACCCGGGTAAAGTAAAATATCAGTATATGCTGGAGGGTTTTAATAAGGGATGGGTAAATGTAGATAATAAAATGCGAAAAGCCGGTTATACCAACCTGGATGCGGGGGATTATGTATTTAAGGTACGTGTGTCCAATTCCGAAGGTGTTTGGAATCCGCATAGTATTTCTTTAAAGATTAAAGTATTGCCGCCATTCTGGAAATCTGCTTTAGCTTATGTCATTTATCTGTTGCTGATAACCGGAACGCTTCTTTTTATTCGTCGGCAGGGAATACAAAAAATAAGAAGGCAATTTATAGCAGAGAAAGAAAAACAGGAAGCAAAATTGATAATTGAACAGGAGCGTCAGGAGATTAAGCGAATGCAAGATCTTGATCAACTGAAAACTAAATTTTTGACCAACGTAAGTCATGAGTTCAGGACACCGATTTCGCTGATCATGGCACCGGTCTAAAAAATGCTTACCCGCGCTGATCAGGAACAGAAACAACAGCTGGGCATGATAGGAAAAAACGCCAGGCGATTG
>JBIOHE010000404.1:0-3713 GCA_044448725.1 Sphingobacteriales bacterium
AAATTAAGTTATCAGATAAAGGCGGTTTTTGAAATTGTGAAATAATTTGGTCAAAGCCAGCGTTTCTATTTGCGAATATTTTCAATCCTCTTTGTTCACGTTTTACAATTTTTACAAAAAAATACTCATTTCGCGAAGAATTTTGAATTTCCGGATCATTGAAAACTTGTTGCAAAGCTTTTTATGATCCGTAAAGGCACGATTAATAAATGTTATTACACCCCAAATTTTAAGTTTTGTTAATAAAAATTATTTTATAGTTAATTTTTTATCGCAAACGACATATTTTGCTATATTCCCCCTCCTTATATTAAAACAATATTAAGTTTTTATTTTCTTTTCATCTGATTAATAAGCACTTGACAATATGAATTTTAGATTTTATATTTAGGCTCCCTAATGAATGAGGCATGATCCGCACACACTTTAAGAAAGTACTTTTATTTGCACCCGATTTTTTCCCGGAGCAATTATTAACTGATTTTAAAGAAGTAAAACGGATTGCAACGGTCGCCTGCATTTTCCCTTCGCTTTATGAGTTCCAACCAGATCTGATCATATTTGATTACGATTATATCGGGAAAGACATCGAAAAGGTACTCCGCCGGATCAGGAACAATAAGTTTTACAATAAACTGAAAATTTGCTGCTATAAAAGCGCTCCAAACGAAAAAACCGACAGCCTATTAAAAGCGCTCGGAGCAGATCAGCTCATCTATCAGCAAGATCTGGTACAACCTCAGAAAAATAAAAACATTTTGAACCATTTAGGCGCAGCATTAGACACTTCGATTTTGAAGCGGATGGGGACTGTTTCAAATTAATGCAGCGTTAATTCCCTTTAATCCTTTCTGACAACAACTTTGTTATATGATTTTTTCGATTTTTTTTGAAACCTTTTCCGACCCACTTTCGTAAAAGTAAAACCGGACAATTTGCATTTCAACAAACCATCATAATCTACTTATTAACAAGCGCTTGAGAATTAAATATTGAACTTATCATCCAAAACTTATTGATTATGATGTTTAGTAAGTCCGAAAGAGTATTATTGGTTGCGCCCAATATATTTTCGGTAGAGCTGTTAGCCGGCAATACGCAGATCAAACACATCACCTCGGTAAGGGGTGTCTTCCCTGCCATCTATGAAATGGCCCCCAACATCATCGTATTTGATTATGATTACCTGAGTGAGGATATGGAAAAAATACTGCGCCGTATCCGTGCAAATGCCTACTACAATAAAATTAAGATATGCTGTTTCAAGAGCGGTCCCAACCGAAAAATAGACGGCTTTCTAAAAGTCCTGGGAGTTAATCACGTGATCTACAAAAACGAGTTGCAAAATTCAACAAAAGCAGCCATCGACAAGGTTAAATCAATATTTGATCCCGCGGTTACTGATTTGCTGGTAAATGCTTCGTTTTAAAAACTATCAATCAATCCACTCAAACTTTGTGTAGGGCACCAGTACTTCGGGTATTTTAATGCCGTTTTCTGTCTGGTTGTTCTCAAGTAAGGTTGCTACAATTCGGGGCACTGCCAGCGCACTGCCATTAAGCGTATGGGCCAGCTGGGTTTTTCCTTCGGCATTGCGGAAACGAAGCTTTAAACGATTGCTCTGAAAGGTTTCAAAATTTGAAACTGAAGAAACTTCCAGCCAGCGTTGCTGCGCCGCGCTCCAGGTTTCCATATCGTAGGTTAAGGCAGATGCAAAACTCATATCGCCGCCGCATAAACGCAATACCCGGTACGGCAGGCCTAATTTTTGAAGCAGTCCCTGCACGTGCAGGCTCATTTGTTCAAGCACGGTATATGAAGTGTCGGGATGTACCACCTGCACAATTTCCACCTTATCAAACTGGTGCAAACGGTTTAAACCGCGCACATGGGCGCCGTAAGAACCTGCTTCCCTGCGAAAGCATGCCGTATAGCCGCAATTTTTCACCGGCAGTTCATCGGCTTTTAATATTACATCACGGTAAAGGTTGGTTATAGGCACCTCGGCAGTCGGGATAAGGTATAAATTATCCAGGCCGACAAAATACATCTGCCCTTCTTTGTCAGGGAGTTGCCCGGTGCCGAAGCCTGACGCTTCATTAACCATCAAAGGCAGCATCACTTCACTGTAGCCGGCTTTTTCAGCTTCATCCAGAAAAAAAGCGATTAAAGCCCGTTGTAGTTTAGCGCCTTTTCCTTTATAAACAGGGAAACCGGCGCCTGTTATTTTAACCCCAAGTTCAAAATCAATCAGGTTATATTTTGTTGCGAGTTCCCAATGTGGCAGGGCATTTTCGGGCAGGTTCGGTTTGACTCCATTTTCAAGCGCCACCTCATTTTCTTCGGGCGTAAGGCCTTTTGGCACAGAGCTGTGCGGCAAATTCGGCAACAACACAAGCTTTTGGTATAACTCCTCTTCAACGTTAGCCAGTTGCTCCCCTAAAGTTTTTATGTCTTCTTTCCATGCGCCGGTTTTTGATTTCAGGGTTTCAGCATCTTCCTTTTTGCCCCCGCGCATCAGCTCACCGATCTGTTTTGCGGCTGCATTGGCTTCCGCTGAAATATTATCCTGACTGGTTTGCGTTTGACGGCGTTTATCGTCTAATTCAATAATTTCATCAACCAGTTGGGGTTGTTTAAAATTTTTTACAGCCAAACGTTCTAAAACTTGTTCCCTGTTATCGCGGATATAACTAACTTGCAGCATTGATTTATTTTTAGGCAAAGATATAATCAGTTGGCAGTTTGCAGTAGCAGTTTGCAGTTTTTTTGTTTAGCTATTCACAATGCTTGCGAATAGGATGCAGTATGGCTCCAAATGCTAACTGCCAAAGGAAACCTCTCACGCTAATTTCTTACTGCAAACTGCAAACCGCCTGCTGCAAACTGAATATGACCGGTAAACTCTACTTAGTCCCCACCCCGATAGGCAATCTGGAAGATATGACTTTCAGGGCTATCCGTGTTTTAAAGGAAGCGGACCTGATCCTGGCCGAGGATACACGCACCTCTGCGCCATTGCTTAAGCATTTCGAGATCCATCAAAAGGTATTTTCGCACCACCAGCATAATGAACACCAATCGTCAAACGAGATTGTGCGTTTTTTAAAGGAAGGGAAAAATATTGCCCTGATCTCTGATGCCGGTACTCCTGCCATATCCGATCCGGGCTTTTACCTCGTGAGGGAAGCCATTAAAAATGATATAGAAGTGGAGTGCCTGCCCGGCGCGACTGCATTTGTCCCAGCGCTGGTAAACTCCGGCTTCCCGACAGACCGTTTTTGTTTTGAGGGATTTTTACCCTTAAAAAAGGGACGGCAAACCCGTTATAAAACATTGGCAACCGAAGAACGTACCCTTATACTTTATGAGTCGCCGCACCGTTTATTAAAAACACTTGACGAAATGGCCCTGTATTTTGGTGCGGAGCGACAAATATCCGTATCGCGGGAGCTGACAAAAATGTTTGAAGAAACCGTAAGGGGCACGGTTGCCGAAGTGAAAACTTATTTTGAGACCCATCCGGTAAAGGGGGAGTTCGTGATATGTGTGAGCGGCCTCACCCAACCCTCTCCAAAGGAGAGGGCTTAGGAAATGGGGGCAGGCATAGCGTTTTGCCTCACCCAACCCTCTCCAAACCTGCCTGCCCGCCGGCAGGGGCGAGGGGTTTTAAAAAGTGCGCATTTAAATTCCGCTCCCCAGCCGGCCGGCAG
>JBIOHE010000405.1:0-3712 GCA_044448725.1 Sphingobacteriales bacterium
ATATTAAAAAAGTACAACAAGATGTAGCAGTTCAGGAGGCGAAAAAAATCGCACGACTACAGAAGGAGTTAGCTAAGTATGGATATAATATTCAAAAAGCAGCTTGACTATGAGTGTCTTACAAAGGCGTCATTATAAACGAAGTGAAGGATCTTCTACGATAGACTTAGCGAACTATGCATGGTGGAAATTGCAGGGCGTAGAAGATACTTAGCTGCGCTCAGGATGACAATTTGAATGAATCTTTTCTTTTTTATTTAGATACATTTTAGTAAATTTGGGTATGATACAAGTTAGCGGCACATACAATGATGGAAATATCACCTTAGATAAAAAACTGGGTATCAAAAAGCCGGTTAAGGTAATTGTTACTTTTGATGAAGAAGATTTAGTTTCTGAAGAAAAGCGTTTAACAATTAACGACTTTTCTTTTTTAAAATCCCGTGAGCTACTTAAGAATGTAAAAGGTAACCTTTCTGATGCTGTTATTGAAGAAAGAAGAAGCGCGCTGTGAAAATATTTTTGGATACATCTTCGTTAATCAAACTTTATCATAACGAAGAAGGGACAGATAAACTTGATAAAATTTTCACTGACAATGTAATAACAGAAATATTTATTTCTGAAATCGCCAAGACCGAATTCTTTTCGGCCATTTATAAAAAGCGAAGAACTAAAGAGTTGCTTTTACAACGGGCAAATGACATATTGAATGCTTTTACTTCTGATGAAGGTACATATACCTTTGTTTTAATTAAGAGTGCTATAATAAACGCGTCTCAAAAGCTCATTGAAAAACACGGGGTAGCTGGATTGAGAGCATTGGATTCAATCCAACTTGCTTCTGCATGCAGTATTGGCAATTTAATTGATATGGCCATCTCCGGTGATAAATTGCTTAACTCCTTTTTTCTTTCAGAAGGAATACCAATCTTATAGGTCAACCTAATAAACCAATCAGGTCAATTAACCAATTTCTTCAAAATCCCTGTGCCCAGCTCATCGGTGCTTTCCGCGGAATTTGATAATACTACCACAGCAACATTTTTATCAGCATTAAAGGCTAAAAAGCTGCTGCTGCCATTGGTGCCACCATTATGAAAATAATAGTCGACCCCGTTTACGGTGATGATGTGCCAGGCCAGGCCGATCTTCACATCTTTAGTAAAGGTAACTTTATGGGTCAGTATCATAGCTTTTGACAGTTCATCGTTTCCCGGATGCAGGTTTGCCTTTGCATACAGCAGCATATCATTAAGTGTTGAGCGTAATGCACCGCAGGGCGCCAGTACGTTAAAATCCCATGCTTCTGTTGGCCGTCCGTCTTTATTATATACCTGCACAAAGCGTGGCGCAAACAAAGGGTTTATATTCTGGTCGGTGCTGAACATACCAAGTGGTTTGCAAATTATTTCCCTCACCATTTGTGAATAAAGCTCTCCGCTTATGTTTTCGAGGATATTGCCCAGCAGGCCAACCGCCAGGTTTGAATAAGCATATTTTTCGCCCGGTTTGCTGTTTAGTTTGCAGGTTTTAAGATAGGTGTATAGTAGTTCTTTGGTATAATCTTTATAGGGGTTCAGGGCATCGCTTGCGTGGCTAAAAAGATTATCCGGGATGCGCGCCAAACCCGAAGTGTGGTTACATAAATTCAGCAGGGTAATCCCTTTAAGTTCGGGGTTTTCAGCTACAGAATCAGGGAGAAATTTGGTAATCGGGTCGCTGAGCTTAATTTTCCCTTCGTTTACATAATAAGCCAGCAATGTTGCTGTAAAAGTTTTGGTGATTGAGCCAAGTTCAAAAAAGTTATCAGAATTTGGCAATTTGCCGTTCCTTTTTATGGTTTCGCCATAGCTGTAGGTGCTCACCTGGCCGTTTTGTATAATGCCAATAATTACCCCGACCGTTGTAGATTTTTGGATATACGTCCGGGCAACCGTGTCGATCTTTTTGTCCATTGCCGATATCAAACGGTTAGATGTTATTTCCAGGGCCGTTTTATCACCCAAAGGTTCAATATATTCCTGAAACAGGAACAGCTCAAGTTTATCGCGCTTATCAAGGCTCATAAGTAGTTGCAGCGTCATTGAACCGAACTTCAGCTTGTAGGTGGCTACGTTGTTATTCACAAAGCTGATGAGTGATGCTTCTTTTATTTCGCCCAGAGGAAACAGTTGCTTATTGGCAACATCGTTAAAGGCATCAATGCTTAATTCCTTTTGAAAATCTTCACCGGCCAGGTTATAAAGCGCATCTGCATTTTTAAGGTTAAAATATTTGGTAACTATTGTAAACACCGAATCAACCTTTTGCTGCTGCCTGCTTTGGGCGGATGTGGAAAATGCCACTGTAAAGAGTAAAATAATAGTGAATGCTAATCTCATAGTAAAAGTGAGTCAACTGTATAAGCGATAAAAATGAAGGTTTATTATTTTGAAAATAATTATAACTCATTCTTCTTTTTGGAAAGTCGTTCTTTTCTTATCAAATTGTCTTCGCGCCTGGAGTAAATAGCAATTAAAATAACAAGCGCTCCTGTATATTTAGTTAAAGTAAAATCAAAGGATGGTTTGATTAACCCTTCATACACAAATGAACAAACGCCTAAAGTTACAGCTATGCCGAGTAAGTTTTTCTTTAGGTATGTAAGCATTTTACTCATGATTAATTCTTACGGCGTTTGCCCGGCCAACAAAAACAGCACAGCCATACGTATAGCTACACCGTTTTCCACCTGATCTAAAATGATAGATTGTTTACTGTCGGCCACATCGCTGGTGATTTCCACGCCGCGGTTTATGGGGCCGGGGTGCATCACAATGATCTCTTTGTCCAGTGAATCGAGGATCTGTTTGTTTAAGCCATAAAGCATGCTGTATTCGCGCAGGGAAGGAAAATATTTTATATCCTGGCGTTCCAGTTGGATACGCAGCATGTTGGCTACATCGCACCAGTTAAGGGCCTTTACAAGGTTATGTTCTACCTTAACACCCAATGAGCCGATGTATTTCGGAATAAGCGTAGTAGGGCCGCAAACCATCACCTCGGCGCCCAACTGTTTAAGACAAAGTATATTGGAAAGCGCCACACGCGAGTGCAGAATGTCGCCCACAATGGCAACCTTTTTACCTGCCACATCGCCCAGTTTTTCACGGATAGAAAAAGCATCAAGCAAAGCCTGTGTAGGATGCTCATGCGCACCGTCACCTGCATTTACAATCTGTGCCTTTACATGTTTCGACAGAAAAATACCTGCGCCTGCATAGGGATGACGCATCACTACCATATCCACTTTCATGGCAAGAATGTTGTTTACGGTATCAATCAATGTTTCGCCCTTGGTAACAGAGGACGACGATGCCGCGAAATTTATGGTATCTGCTGATAAGCGTCTTTCGGCAAGTTCAAAAGATAGACGGGTACGCGTTGAGTTCTCGAAAAATATATTGGCAATGGTAACATCGCGCAGCGAAGGCACTTTTTTTATCGGTCGGTTTAAAACGGTTTTAAAGTTATCCGCAGTTTCAAATATCAACTGAATATCTGCCGGGTTTAAATCCTTGATGCCTAAGAGATGTCGTGTGCTAAGTCCTGCCATGTTGTTTTATTTCGGATTTCGGAATTTCGATTTCGGAATTATATTATTAATTTTTTATTTATTCTACACCATGTCATTGCGAGGCACGAAGCAATCTCCTCGTTGCAAGTCGGC
>JBIOHE010000406.1:0-3704 GCA_044448725.1 Sphingobacteriales bacterium
AATATGCATTAGCTATTTAGGGGCGATGTGCTCTCACTCTTTTTCACTCATGAAAAATCAATGTAAAGGATGTTTTTATACCTCGTATACAAACTATCAATACACTTTTTATTTCAATTGTAAACATAGGAGGGGCTAAACCATTTTAGCCCCTCGTAATTTTTGCTGGTTGAGGAGCTAAACGTGTTTAGCCCCTCGTAAATTTGAAAATCCGGCCAGTCCGGGGAAGAATACATTGCCCATTTGTTGATAAACTCCGCTTGACTATTCCCCCGATTCTGCCCAACTTCGCAGTCCAATTTTGAGTATGAATATCCATCATAAAAAAATAGCCGCCGAGCTTTCCATAGCTGAAAAACAGGTGAGCGCCACTGTTGAATTGCTTGATGAAGGCGCTACTGTCCCTTTTATTTCGCGTTACCGCAAAGAAATGACCGGCACTTTAGACGAGGTGCAGGTTGCCGCCATCCGCGACCGCGTACAGCAGCTGCGCGAGCTGGATAAACGCCGCGAGGCTATCCTGAAGTCGCTGACCGATATGGGCAAGCTTACGCCGCAACTGGAACTGCAGATCAACGAAGCGGAAACTATGGTTGCCCTGGAGGATATTTACCTGCCGTACCGCCCGAAACGCAAAACGCGTGCCACCGCCGCCCGCGAAAAAGGCCTGCAGCCCCTGGCCGACCTGCTGATGGAGCAAAAAAGGATAGATCCCGAAACAGAAGCCGCCAAATATATTGATGAAGAAAAAGGCGTTAAAACCTTTGAAGAAGCTTTGGCAGGCGCAAGGGATATCATCGCTGAATTTATCAGTGAAAACGCCGAAGTCCGCACCCAGATGCGCAGCCTGTTTATTGAAAAGGGAACTTTTCAATCCAAGGTTGTTGAGGGCAAGGAGCAGGAAGGCATTAAGTATAAAGATTATTTCGACTGGACGGAATCTGTAAAAACGGTTCCGTCGCATCGCATATTAGCTATGCGCCGCGGCGAAAAAGAGGAGATTTTATGGCTGGATATAAAACCGGCCGAAGAGGAAGCGATTGACCTTTTGGAAAAAGCATTTATCATCGGCAATAACCCCAGCGCCGACCAGGTAAAACAGGCCATTACCGATGGTTACAAGCGCCTGCTGAAACCATCCATGGAAACAGAAGTGCGCTTGTTTACCAAAAAGAAAGCGGATGAAGAAGCGATCCGGGTTTTTGCGGAGAATGCGCGCCAGCTTTTATTGGGCGCCCCGCTTGGTCAAAAGCGCACTATGGCTATTGACCCCGGTTTCCGTACAGGCTGCAAAGTGGTTTGCCTGGATGAACAGGGGAAACTGCTTGAATATACGGCGATATTTCCGCATACCGGCCCCGGGCAGGCTAAGGAAGCTGACAAAACAACCCGGTATCTTTTCGAAAAATATAATATCGAAGCTATAGCCATTGGCAACGGAACTGCAGGTCGTGAAACAGAAGTGTTCGTCCGCAACCTTAACCTGCCTAACGTGGCTATTGTGATGGTGAACGAAAGCGGCGCATCCATCTATTCGGCATCGGACGTGGCCAGGGAGGAATTTCCGGATAAGGATGTAACCGTGCGTGGCGCAGTATCTATCGGCCGCCGTTTAATGGACCCGCTGGCCGAACTGGTAAAGATTGACCCGAAATCCATCGGTGTAGGACAATACCAGCACGATGTGGACCAAACAAAACTGCAAACTTCGCTGGATGACACGGTAATGAGTTGTGTAAATGCCGTTGGGGTGGAGCTAAATACAGCATCGAAACAAATACTCGCCTACGTATCGGGCCTGGGTCCGCAACTGGCGCAAAATATTGTGGATTACCGCGACCAGAACGGCGCTTTTAAACGTCGTGATCAGTTGAAAAAAGTGTCGCGCCTGGGTGATAAAGCCTTTGAACAGGCCGCAGGTTTTTTGCGTATCCGCCATGCGGAAAATCCGTTGGATACCAGCGCCGTTCACCCGGAGCGGTATGCCCTTGTTGAGCAAATGGCCAAAGACCTTAAATGTTCTGTTAAAGACCTGATGGGCGATGATAAACTGCGTAAGAGTATCCCGCTGCTTAAATATACTTCGGACACTGTAGGCTTACCTACTCTTAATGATATAATGGCCGAATTGGCGAAACCCGGTCGCGACCCGCGGGAGCAATTTGAAGCTTTTAGCTTTACAGAGGGCGTAAATGCCATTGGCGACCTGAAAATTGGTATGAAATTACCCGGCATCGTTACGAATATCACCAATTTTGGCGCTTTCGTGGATATCGGCGTTCACCAGGACGGGCTGGTCCACTTAAGCCAGATCACCAACCGCTTTATAAAGGATGCCAACGAAATACTGAAGGTAGCGCAAAAGGTGGAAGTAACAGTAACGGATGTGGACATTAACCGCAAACGTATTGCCCTTTCAATGAAGGAGAATGAGCCGAAACCTGCCGAAAGGGAAAGAAGGGAGCCTGTTAGGGAACAAAGGCCTGTTCAAAAGCCGGTATTTAATAAAAGGCCCGAGCCACAGGTTGAAAGCGACCTGCAAATAAAACTGGCGGCGTTGAAGGATAAATTCAGGTAAAAATCTCTAAAACTTACGAAGTTTTTAAAACTTCGTAAGTTTGTTCTGAATACATTAAATTTGTATTATGGAAACAGTAATAGCAAAACCTGCGAACAAAGAGCAACTGGCAGCGCTGAAAGCTGTTATGAAAGTATTAAAGGTTGATTTTACAACGGAAAAAAGTCCATATAACCCGGAATTTTTGGCCAAAGTTGAAAGGGCGGAAGAGCAGATAAAAAGCGGCAAATACCGTAAAATTACTCCTTCCGAAATATGGAAATAAGACTGATTGAAGAAGCTGATAAAGATTTGGCTTACTGGGAAAAGACGCACAATTCCATAATCTTAAAAAGAATAGCCGAGTTACTTACTTCGATGGAAAACAACCCATTACAGGGTATCGGGAATCCGGAACCATTAAGACATGGGCTGTCAGGATATTGGTCAAGGCGAATAGACAAAGCTAACAGAATTGTTTATAAAGTCGATGAAGATATTATTTGGGTGGTTTCAATGCGGGGGCATTATAAATAACCCAAAACTTACAAAATCTTCAACGCTTTGTTTGTTTGATACAAGCAATGTGTAGAGACGCCCCGACTATTCGGGGCGTCTCTACGAAACGTTTTTACAGGCAGATTTTACTCCAAAGTGATCTGCCGCCTGATGCTTTCTTCCAATGAAATGAAAGTTTCCGTACGCTGAATGCCTTTTACGCCCTGGATCTGCTCGTTCAATACTTCCCGCAAATGGGTGGTATCGTGGCATACAATTTTGGCAAAAATGCTGTAGCTGCCGGTTGTGTAATGCAGTTCAACAATCTCTTTAACGGTTTTTAACTGCTTCACAGCATCGTGGTACTGGGAGCCTTTTTCAAGGAATATGCCTAAAAAAGCGGTGATATCGTAGCCTAATTTCTGCGGGTCAACCTCCAGGCTGGCGCCTTTGATTACGCCCATTTCTTCCAACTTTTTCATCCGCACATGGATAGTTCCGCCGGAAACTATCAACTCTTTAGCAATCTCAGTGTATGGAGTGGTCGCATTTTTCATTAATATGGATAAAATCTGTATGTCGAGATTATCAATTTCTAAATTTTGAGCTTTTCTGTGGGACATAAATTCGGATAATTATATTTATATAC
>JBIOHE010000407.1:0-3701 GCA_044448725.1 Sphingobacteriales bacterium
GATGTAATCATCAAACTCGGCTTAAAGCCAGGCACATTTGCAAAATAAATTTTTTAAATTATAATAATCCCACTACTTTTAAACACCCGTAAACACCCAGAAAAAAGAAAAAATGAAAAAACTATTTAAAGTTGCTTTAGTTGCAATATGCATGTTATTTGTAGGCAACTTTGCCAAAGCACAAACTAAAATTGGCCATATTAATTTTGGCGAATTAGTTCGCGTGATGCCTGAATTTAAAACCGTTCAGAGCCAGATTGAACTCTTTCAAAAAACATTTATTGACCAGCTCACTGTTATGAATAATTCATTTCAAACTGAAGCAAAAAATTTCCAGGCACAAAGTGCAACAATGACAGATGCCGTACGGACTGCAAAACAATTGGAACTGCAGGATATGCAGAAACGCATTCAGGATTACCAGAATAACGCACAGCAACAGGTTGACGCTAAAAGCGGCGAACTTTCGAAACCAATGATTGATAAGGCTCACTCGGCTATTTCGGAAGTTGCAAAAGAAAAAGGCTATGCCTACGTATTGGATTCGTCACAAGTTCAACTGCTGGTATCGCCTGATGGTGACGACCTGATGGCTGCTGTGAAACTTAAATTGGGGTTGAAATAATAGGAGAAATTTTTTAATTTATTGAAGCGTTCCGTTTATCCGGGACGCTTTTTCTATTTTTGTGCGGATGTTAAATAACAAACCTATCGGGATCTTTGACTCGGGTTATGGCGGTCTTACCGTTTTCCGTTCCATACTTCAGCAACTTCCCGGTTATGATTATATTTATTTAGGCGATACCGCCCGGACGCCTTATGGCAACCGCTCATTTCAAACCATTCATCAATATACCTGGGAATGTGTTCAGTGGCTATTTGACAAAGGTTGTCCTTTGGTTATTTTAGCCTGTAATACAGCATCGGCTAAAGCTTTACGTACCATACAGCAGAAAGACCTGCAACATGAGGACCCTTCAAAAAGAGTACTTGGGGTAATCAGGCCCACTGCCGAAGTGATAGGCAATTATACAAAAACAAAAGAAATTGGCGTATTAGGAACAAAAGGCACCGTACAATCCGAATCGTACCTGATTGAGATCGGCCACTTTTTCCCTGATGTGAAAGTTTACCAGCAGGCTTGTCCGCTTTGGGTGCCCCTTATTGAAAACGGTGAATATGATAAACCCGGCGCCGATTATTTTGTGAAACAATATCTTGACCAATTACTGGCGCAATCGCCAAATATTGATACGCTTTTACTGGGCTGCACCCATTATCCTTTGCTTCAGGAAAAAATAAAACAATTTTTGCCCGGTAACATACAGGTAGTGTCGCAAGGGGATATTGTAGCCAAAAGCCTCGCGGATTATTTGCAGCGCCATCCGGAAATGGATAATAGTCTGTCTAAAAACGGCACACAGCAGTTTTTCACCACTACGGATGATACTGCCGATTTTGATCAGCATGCGGCATTCTTTTTTTCAGCGCCTGTTAAATCTGCTTTCGCCGAGATCAGGTGTTAATGGAATTGGATGATTGAGTTGGATTGGGTTGATTAGGTGAGTGGTTTTGGGCTAAAACTGTTACGATTTACGACCTTTAATTTGAAGTATAACTATAATTCAATACTTTTGTATTGTATATTGAATAAATCATGGCAAGCCCAATAAAAGTAACACCAGTACTTTCCGGTGCCTCGTCAAAGCATTTTAATGCTTCATTAAAGGCAAATAACCAAAAAGTATCAGCAGCTGAAAAAAGCAGGATATTTTCTTTGGTTGAAAAAATCTTGTCAAAAAATAAATAATTTCTCTTGGATCTATCCGACTTTAAATTCGTTCAACTGAACAATAATATTGTTTTAGATGATTTTGAATGTGGTGAAGATGACATAACAAATTTTCTAAAAGAAGACGCCTTGCAATATCAAATGGAGAGGATGGCCAATACCTATCTTTTCTTAGACAATGAAGACGCAATTGGCGCTTATTTCAGTATTTCTAACGATTGTTTAGTAGATCGTGGAGAGGATAGGGGATATACCAATAGCATATTTAACAGGCTTCACAGAAAATCATCAATCCCTAACGCAAAACGAATCAGGCAATATCCGGCAATTAAGGTTGGCCGTTTGGGGGTAGCAGAAAAATATCATAAAACTGGGATAGCTTATCAATTAATGGATTTTATAAAAGGTTATTCAATTTTGGATCATAAACCGGCTTGTAAGTTCATACTTCTGGATGCTATTAACAAGGAAAAACAAACCAAATATTATACGAATAATAAGTTTGATTTTTTACTTGATGATAAGGAAAGTAAAACAAGAATTATGTATTTTAATTTAGATCGACTATTCTGATAAAGTACGTTATTAATCACCTAATCCACCACTCACCCTATCAACTTAATCAACAATTTAACTCAATCCAAACTCATTCAACCAAAAATTATTAAGTTTGCAGCAAAGCAAAAGGATTGAATTTTTATATTACATATTTTATAATTGCTATCGGGCTTTTTAGCTTTTCGGCTTTATTTGCCTTGTTTGGCGTATATGCCGAACGTAAAGTGGCTGCTTTTATACAGGACAGGCTTGGTCCCACCGAAACCGGCAAATATGGTATGCTGCAAACTGTTGCCGATATCCTTAAAATGCTGCAAAAAGAACTGATCGTCCCGGCTGCAGCCGATAAACTATTATTTATACTCGCCCCGGCCATTATTTTTATCGCTGTTTACCTCGGTTTCGCCGCTTTGCCCTGGGGCTCCGGCCTGGCGCCAGCCAGACTGAATTTAGGTTTATATTATATTTTCGCTGTTTTGTCTATTGAGACCCTGGGCATATTAATGGCCGGGTGGGGATCAAATAATAAATATTCCATCTTAGGGGCCATGCGCTCCGCTGCCCAGATCATTTCCTATGAGATCCCGGCAGGCTTTGCCATTATTTCGGTGGTGATGATAGCCCAAACATTAAACCTGCAGGACATCGCCTTACAGCAAGGGATTTTATCAGCTGAAAAGATAAAGTTTGCCGGCTTCTGGGATGTGTCAACAATAGGCGGGATATTTAGCTGGAATATTTTCAGGGCGCCGCATTTGCTTATTGCTTTTGTAATTTACTTTATTGCCTCGCTGGCCGAAAGTAACCGCGCGCCCTTCGATATTCCCGAAGCTGAATCGGAACTGGTGGCAGGTTTTCATACCGAATATACAGGCTTAGGGTTCGCTTTCGTTTTTTTAGCCGAATACTCGATGATGTTCCTGGTTTCAATGATCGCTGTCGTGCTGTTTTTAGGGGCCTGGAACACCCCATTGCCAAATATTGGTCCGGTGCAATTAGCGACATGGACAACCGGCGCGTGGTGGGGAATATTATGGATAACTTTGAAAACACTTACGCTGGCAGGCATACAAATGTGGATCAGGTGGACCCTGCCCCGTTTAAGAGTAGATAAGCTGATGGCGCTATCATGGAAAGTATTAACGCCGCTGGCTTTTTTATGTATGCTAATATCAGGGATATGGAGGCTGTGGCTTATGTAGGTTCATTGGTTCACTGGTTCATTAGTTTATTGGTGCAAAGTTCAATATGCCAATCAATTAATCAGCAAGTGACCAATGAACTAAGTAATTGTAGGTTCACTGGTTCATTAGTTTATTGGTGCAAAGTTCAATATGCCAATCAATTAATC
>JBIOHE010000408.1:0-3688 GCA_044448725.1 Sphingobacteriales bacterium
ATTATATTGTAACCAATGATGCTTCGCGCAGCCCGGCCCAGTTGGCGGGCAGTTTTCATAAATGGGGTTTAACCGCCGTTTCTCCTGATCGTATCATCTCGTCGGGCATGCTTACCAAAGAATACCTTGACCTGAAAGTGCTTGACGGCATTGTGGCCTACCTGGGGACAACAGACTCCGCACATTATATCGAGTCTTCTGGCTTGCATACCCTCCCGGTAAGTGAGGTTAACAGCAGTAATATTGATAAGGTAAATGCCCTTATTTTTTTAGATGATGAAGGCTTTAACTGGTGCGAAGACCTTAATAAAGCAGTGAATATACTTCGTAAACGAACCATCCCGGTTATTGTAGCCAATACCGACCATGCCTACCCGCTTTCGGTACATGATGTTTCCATTGCCATTGGCGGGATAGCCTCCATGGTAGAAAATATTGTGGGCAAAAGCTTTATCCGATTTGGGAAACCCGATTCGCAGATGTTTATGTTTGCTTATGACCTGATACGCGAAAACAGGACAATCAGCAAAAAAGAAATTGTTATGGTGGGGGATACCCTTGAAACCGACATTTTAGGCGGGAATAAATTCGGACTGGATACTGTGCTGGTATTATCGGGCAATACACTTCCGGGTGATGCTGAAACAAGGATCAGGGCAACCGGGATAGCGCCGACTTATATCTGTGAAAACGCCGTCGTTGAACTCGGGGAGTTTGGGTTTTAAAGTAAACCTATAAACCTATTGTCAATATTAAAATCCATTTGAGTAATATTTTTACCTGTTTGTATCTTATCTTTGGCGTCTTGTAATCACAAAGCTAAAAATACATCCACAACATCAACCATGACGGACAGTTATACCCCCGTAATATTACCCCCCTCTTCAGGATTCGAGAAAACAATTGACGGCAAAAAAGCCCATTTTTACGTACTAAAAAACAAAAGCGGCATACAGGCGGCGCTGACCAACTATGGCGCTCATTTAATAAGCCTTGCAGTGCCCGATAAAACAGGCAAACTAACCGAAGTAGTTATTGGTTTTGACGATATCAACGGGTATAAAAAATCACATTCAGCTTATTACGGAGCAACTATTGGCCGATACGGCAATCGAATTGCAAAAGGCTGTTTTGTGCTCGAAGGCTGCAGTTACGACTTATTTATCAATAACAAGCCAAATTCCCTGCACGGCGGTCAAAAAGGATTTGACGATGTAATATGGGACGCACAACAAATAAATGACCAAACAATAACATTTGCCTATTTATCAAAAGATATGGAAGAAGGTTATCCGGGTAATTTGAATTGCAAGGTAACTTACGAACTTACAGATGATAATGCCATCAAAATAAGTTATGAGGCAACTACTGATAAAGCCACTATAGTAAATTTAACCAATCACTCTTATTTCAACCTCAACGGTGTTGGAAGCGGCACCATTTTAGACCATGTGGTTCAGTTAAAGGCTGGCGCTTATACTCCGGTAGATACCACACTGATTCCAACCGGCCAGATAGCCCCGGTAGCAGGCACACCATTTGATTTTGCTAAGCCGGCAACTATTGGTAGCAGGATAGAAGCGAATGATGAGCAACTAAAGAACGGGAAAGGGTACGATCATAATTTTGTACTTGATAAGCATGATATTACAACCCCGGTGGCAACAGTAACCGGCGATAAAAGCGGGATAAAACTCGAAGTATTTACAACAGAACCCGGCATGCAATTTTACAGCGGGAACTTTATG
The DNA here is from genome assembly GCA_044448725.1 of Sphingobacteriales bacterium. Classification (GTDB taxonomy): domain Bacteria; phylum Bacteroidota; class Bacteroidia; order Sphingobacteriales; family Sphingobacteriaceae; genus Mucilaginibacter. The sequence goes on from JBIOHE010000408.1 coordinate 1,749, forward strand.
CCCGGCAGCAATATCATGCTTGGGGGCAAAACTGACGACCGCCGCACCGGCTTCGCTATGGAAACACAACATTTCCCTGATTCTCCCAATAAGCCGCAATTCCCATCAACCGAGCTTAAGCCGGGGGATGTTTATAAAACGGTTACGATTTATAAGTTTTCGGTGGAATAGTAGGTGTTAATAGTCAGTTAGATTTATACATTTTTTTAGAAATACAGGTGGTAAGACAAAAGTAAAGTGGAAAAACAATTTGCAGCTATTATACAGCTTATTAAACAATCACGTAATAATGCCATCCGGACCGTTAATACCGAACTGATTAATTTGTATTGGAATATAGGGGGATATATTACCAAACAATTGGCAATGGCTAATTGGGGTGAGAAAACAGTAGATGAGTTGGCGGGGTTTATTCGGAAAAATCATCCGGAGTTGAAAGGCTTCAATCGTAGAGGGTTATATAGGATGAAACAGTTTTACGAAACCTATACATCTTTGTCCTTTGTGCCATCGGTGATTACACAAATGCAAGTCATGGAATATCAGGGGAATGAAATTGTGTCATCAGCAATGGCACAATTAGAAATAAACGATATTCGGGAATGTGTTTTAACAAAAGTTAGTTGGACACATCATTTAATTCTTATTTCCAGAACGAAAACTGACGAGGAAAGGGAATTCTATCTGAGGTTATGTATTCAGGAGAATTACAGTGTTAAAGAACTGGAAAGACAAATAAATAGTGGAGTATTTGAACGGATAATGATTGGCAATGCCAAACTCTCTTCGGTATTGAGAAAAGTTCATCCTGATATCAGTAATAATTTAAAAGATAGTTATGTCTTTGAATTTCTAAACCTAAAGGAACAACATAAGGAAAGCGATTTGCAAAAGGGACTGATCCTGCAGATGAAAAAATTCATTCTTGAATTGGGTAAAGATTTTTTGTACATCGGGGAAGAATATAAATTACAGGTTGGTAACAGCGATTTTTATATTGACCTTTTATTTTATCATAGGGGCTTGCAATGCCTTGTGGCTTTTGAATTAAAAACGGACACGTTTAAACCGGAACATTTGGGAAAATTGAACTTTTATTTGGAAGCATTGGACAGGGACGTGAAAAAGCAAAATGAAAACCCAAGCATCGGCGTGCTGCTATGTAAGGATAAAGATAACGAAATAGTAGAATATGCATTGAGCCGTAGCCTATCTCCTACAATGATATCAGAATATAAGACCCAATTACCGGACAAGAAGTTGTTGCAACAAAAGCTACATGAATTGTTTGAGAATAGTTAAGCCGCTTTATCTTATTTCATTTCCACCGGGTCTCCTGCAATCGAACCATGTGATCTGAAAAATTTAAAAAGTAACCTATGCCCAACTTATATATTATAGCAGGTTGTAATGGGGCTGGTAAAACAACTGCCAGTTATACAATCTTACCTGAAATATTAAACTGTAAAGAGTTTGTTAATGCAGATAATATAGCAGCAGGGATTTCTCCCTTTAATCCTGAAAGCCGTAGCTATTGAAGCTGGCAGAATAATGTTGAAGCGGATTAATGAACTTTTAGAAGAAGAAATTGATTTTGCGCTTGAAACAACGCTTTCAACAAGAAGCTATGTTCCATTTGTTAAGAAGGCGCGACTATCGGGTTATAAAATTACTTTGCTTTATTTTTGGTTAGATTCTCCTCAAACCGCATACGATCGGGTTGCCAAACGCGTAAGTGAGGGTGGGCATAATATACCCATTGATATAATTGAACGCAGATATTACAGGGGCATTATAAACCTGTTAAATTTATACATACCTGTTTGCGACAAATGGTTTGTTATGAATAATGCGAATCAAGGGTTAAAATATGTTGATAACTTTATTGGATAAAAGATTGATAATGAGTGGTTTACTTGTGGATAAATTTGGTTAAAGCC
>JBIOHE010000409.1:0-3684 GCA_044448725.1 Sphingobacteriales bacterium
CCAATAAGTTGATTTTGATAAAGATTTTTTGATGAACAGACAGTGCTGTCTTACACATTTTATGGCCTTTTAATCGCCAAAAAAAATTATAATCAAATTTAACTTCCTGGAAACAAGCAAATTGTAATAAATCATTTTTCGACCATTTATTCTTTTGAGCCTGTTTTTTTATCCTGTTTTTTTTAAAAAATTGTGCAAAAAAATACAAGCACAGCTTTAGCGTTTTTTCTATAGCTGTTGTTTCATCAGGCTGTAAATAAGCTGAAATGAAACTTTATCCTGTATTTCTGAGCATTTATACGACCACATCTTTAAAAAAGATGCAAAAAATGCAGACTAAAAAAAAAATATATAAACTCCGTATGAAAAAGTTACTTTTTTTATCAGTATTCGTTTTAGGTTCAGCTGTTGCAATTTCAGCTTCAGCACAAACAAGTAGTTTAAAATCTTCTGCCGACCAGAGCATTCAAAAAGGAAATTCAGGAAGCGGCGACCTGCAAAAAGGAAATTCAGGAAGCGGTGACCTGCAAAAAGGAAATTCTGGAAGCGGTGATTTTCAAAAAGGAAATTCTGGAAGCGGTGATTTTCAAAAAGGAAATTCTGGAAGCGGCGATTTGAACTAATCTCTATTCCGAAAAATATTATTTAAAAACCTTTTCCGTTTTTACGGGGAAGGTTTTTTCTTTTTAACGGAATTTGATTCGGTCTGTTTCTTTCTATACATCCGCTTTTTTGCCTGTTTTACCAACCGGTGTACATTAACTGTACGGGTAAAATAGACCACGGCAATCAGCCAATTTTCTCTGAACAGCTATATCAACTATTCTCTGTTTTTCCCACAAAACAAAACCTATATTTGCTGCAAATTGATAAAACATGGAACTCATAAAACAATATGTAACGGAACATAAACAACGTTTACTGGACGAGTTGTTTGATCTGCTGCGTTTCCCTTCAGTTAGCGCTGATCCTAAATACAAACAGGATATACTAAATACTGCAGATTTTGTAGCCCAAAAATTGCGCGACGCAGGTGCTGACAACGTTGAAATTTGCGAAACTGCGGGCAATCCGATAGTTTACGGTGAAAAAATTACCGACCCATTAAAACCAACAGTGCTTGTTTACGGACACTACGATGTGCAGCCGCCCGAACCGCTTGAACTATGGAAAACTCCACCATTTGAACCTACCATACGCGATGGTAAAATATATGCCCGTGGCGCCTGCGATGATAAAGGGCAGTTTTATATGCATGTAAAAGCTTTTGAATTAATGATGCAAACCGGCACGCTCCCCTGCAATATCAAATTTATGATTGAGGGCGAAGAGGAAGTCGGATCATCAAACCTCGCAATTTTTGTAAAACAGAATAAAACCCGATTAAAAGCGGATGTAGTTTTAATTTCGGACACTTCTATGATTAGTATGGAACACCCTTCACTGGAAACAGGCTTAAGGGGTTTATCATACGTTGAAGTTGAAGTAACCGGCCCCAGCCGCGATTTACATTCAGGGGTTTACGGCGGCGCTGTGGCTAATCCCGCAACTATATTGGCTAAAATGATAGCTTCTTTGCATGATGAAAATAACCACATTACCATCCCAGGTTTTTATAACAATGTAATTGAGTTAACCGCCGACGAACGTAAAGCGCTTAATAATGCACCTTATGATGAAGGTGAATATAAAAAAGACCTGGGCGTTGATGAACTTTGGGGCGAAAAAGGCTATACCACCTTCGAACGCACCGGTACCCGCCCTACTCTTGAAATAAACGGGATTTGGGGAGGTTATATTGGCGAAGGCGCCAAAACGGTGCTGCCATCAAAAGCTTCTGCAAAAATCTCCATGCGGCTGGTTCCAAACCAAACATTTGAAGAAATAACCCAACTTTTTACCGCTCACTTTGGAAAAATTGCACCAAAATCAGTAAAAGTAAAGATCACCCCGCACCATGGCGGCGAACCAGCGGTGACACCCACCGATAGTGTGGCCTACCGGGCTGCACAAAAAGCAATTACCGAGTCTTTTGGTAAAGAGCCGATACCAACCCGCGGCGGAGGCAGCATCCCTATTGTAGCTTTATTTGAAGCTGAATTAGGATTGAAAACCGTTTTAATGGGATTTGGGCTGGATAGCGATTCACTGCATTCCCCGAACGAAAAGTATGATATTTTCAACTACTACAAAGGCATTGAGACTATCCCGCTGTTTCACAAATATTTTGCGGAACTGAGTGAATAAATTTGTCTGAATCAGAATTTGCAGAATTTTAGAATTTACAGAATATAGTGCGTTGGCATCTTGAAAATTCTAAAATTCTGCGAATTCTGATTCAGACAGTAAACTTCTCACACTTTGCCAAAAATCTCTCGTCTGCATCTGCGCCGATACCCGGGGCATCACTTATATTTAACCTATAGCCGTCATAAGTTACCCCACCAATACAAGGGTCTTCCAGATGGCCGAGCATACAGGTGTCCATATCACAAAACTTAATATTGGGGCTGGCGTAAACAAAATGTAGTTTGGCACTCAGCGCGATACGGCTTTCAAGCATACCACCCATCATACAGGCAATACCTTTTTCCGCAGCCAGGTCATGGATTTGTTTTGCCTCATAAATCCCACCTGATTTTGCCATTTTTATATTTATATAATGGCAAGAGCCGCTGTTTATCTGTTTACGGGCATCATGGTGATTATAAACGCTTTCGTCAGCCATAATTTTCACCGGCGAAACTTGCATCAATTCGGGCAAGCGGTCATCATACCAGGTGCGCATCGGCTGTTCGCAAAATTCAATATCATAATTCCCTATTGCCTGCAGGGCATAAACAGCATCTTCAAAACCCCAACCCTGGTTTGTATCAATGCGTATTTTTATTTCGTCACCAATGGCTTCACGAATCCCCTTGACGCGTTCAACATCCTCAACAGCATTTTTTCCGAGTTTCACTTTGAGTATTTTAGCGCCAAGTCTTTTAAAAACCCGGGCCTTTTCAGCCATTATCGCTGGTGTTGCTATCCCGATAGTTATGTCCGATTCAACCTCCCGTTTCTCCCCGCCTAAAAACTTATAGAGCGGCAAGCCGGCATTTTTTGCAGCAATATCGTACAAAGCGATATCAAAAGCGCTTTTTATGGTGGTGTTACCGGCAGTGAAATTATGCAGGTCCTGCAAACGCCCAGGGATATCCAGGGCATCTTTGCCGATCCATAATTTTCCAAATTCGCGGGCCATTATTAAACAGGTGTCCTGTGTTTCGCCAACAATCATCGGGAAAGCTGAACACTCCCCTACGCCATAAAACCCGGCATTGGTATGCACCCGTATAAAAACATTCTGAGCATGGTCCATAGTCCCGGTGGCTATGGTAAATGGCTCCATGGGTATGCTGAAGCGATAAATATCAATTCGGGTAATAATGAGCGGTGCGGTTGCCAATTCTTTCAGATTTAATTGCCTAAATTAGTGATTAGCGGTAAAAGTTGGGGATTAGTTTTGAAATGTTTTTTTGCATTTATTACCCATTGAGCACAGGGAAATCGCTTTTAAAAAAGGAGGCACCTTCGGAGCCCCAAAATGCGTGATCGTTCTCTATAAACAGGATGCTCCTGCGGAGCGATAAGCGCTTGAACGCCCCGACTCCAGCGGAGTCGCGTGTTTATAGATCAGAA
>JBIOHE010000410.1:0-3678 GCA_044448725.1 Sphingobacteriales bacterium
ACATAATACTATAATCTCATTTTAAAAAGTATTCCATTTCAACAACAGGTACACATTTGTCACTATCTAACAGGCTTATGGGATCAGATAATATCATTTATTTAATTAAATACCTGTAAATCAAGTAAATAAATCAGGTTGACATTTGTACCCCTATTTATCCACAACCGGGCTTTTATTACAGTATAATTTTACCCTCAGTATAATGAATAAAAGGCAATGGCCGTTTGTCAGTCGCCCGATATTAAACCTGATAATTCGTTTACATATTTTTTTGGAAATGTTGCGGGGCCGGTGTAAGGCTTCAAAATCCGCGCAGAAACAAGGCCACAGGTGATAATTACCTGTTGGGTTTTTGTATGCGGGTGATAGGATTTTATACTATTTACAGTGTATCAATAACAATCTAATATAAATCAATAACCAATTAACAAATCATTATGGGAAAAATTCTACGAATGGCATTGCTGTTTATAGCCCTGGTAATGTGCTCATCGGTAATGGCGCAAACCCCGGGAACAGCAATCAAAGGAACAGTAACCGACGACAAAGGCGTCACACATCCGGGTGCTACAGTTGCTGTAAAAGGCATGCAGGCAAGGGCCATTACCGATGTAAACGGCAAGTACAGCATTGAGGTGCCTGCAAATGGCAAAACACTGGTTTTTACTTTTATCGGTATGGAAACCAGGGAAGTTTTAATAGGGACCAAAACAACTATTAATGTAACATTGCAGTTATCATCAACCGCTTTAACTGATGTGGTGGTAATTGGCTACGGCACGCAAAAGAAAAGTGATGTTAACGGAGCTATTGCCTCGGTGTCAGCTAAAGAGTTGCAGGATATACCGCAGCCAAGTGTTGACCAGATGTTACAGGGAAAAGCTGCGGGTGTAACGGTAACGCAAAATTCCGGTGGTCCGGGTAGCGCAACTTCGGTACACATTCGTGGTATCTCCTCATTTACCGGGAGTGAACCGCTTTATGTTATTGACGGGGTGGCTATACAAGGCAGCTCTCAGGCTGGTGCCCAGTTAACACGTCCCGGCGGTGGCCAGGAAGAAACAGCTATCAGTCCGCTTGCCCAACTTAACCCGAACGATATCGAATCAATTGATGTGTTAAAAGATGCCTCTGCAACAGCTATTTATGGTAGCCGTGCATCCAATGGTGTAGTGATTATTACTACTAAAAAGGGGAAAAATGGCAATGCAAAAATCAATTATGATTTCTATTACGGCATACAATCGCAGGGGAAATTTTTGAATGTGATGAACCTGCAGCAATATGCTACGCTTCAAAATTCGTTAGCTAATGACTTCGGGGTAGGTCGCCGTATTGAATTTGCTGATCCGGGCATTTTAGGTCCGGGTACCAACTGGCAAAATGCAATATTTCAGAATGCACCCGAGCAAAGTCATACGCTATCAATTTCGGGAGGTAAAGATGGGACTGATTATTATGTATCCGGCGGATATTTCGATCAGGATGGCACTATCTTAGGTTTTAAATTTAATCGCTATTCGTTTCACGCCAGGGTGAACTCACAAGTGAAAGATTGGTTTAATATAGGCGCCAGTATCTCGGCTAATCAAAGTAATGAAAATGTTGGCGAGGGTAACAGTTCCGGCGTTATTTACAACGCCCTGTTATCAGCCCCCGACGCTGCTGTTTACAATGCCGACGGTTCATTTGCCGGGCCATATACACCAGTTGGCGGTTTGCCTTACGGCGGTCCCAATCCTGTTCAGCAAGCATTAAATATTACCAATACTTTACTCAGAAGCAATGTACAGGGTAGTGTATATGGTGATTTAAAATTTACAAAAGATTTGAGTTTACACTCGGAAGTTGACGGAAATTTCGACTGGAGCAATGCAAAAACATTTTTGCCGACTTACTCTTACGGTGCTACCGGAGCAGCACCTGCGTTTCAGAATCAGCAAGCTGTTTTAACCGAATATAATGCCAGTGATAATTATTGGAACTGGGTTGAGCATTTGAATTACAACCACACGTTTGGCGCCAAAAATGTGGTATCGGCATTAATAGGCCACGAAGTTTGGGAATCTGCATACGACGGCATTCAGGCGACAACCAAAGGCTTTACAGCTGGTAATACACTGCAAACGTTAAACTTAGGTACACAAACTACAGATAATTTGGGCGAGCCTAAAGGCAGCAGTTCAATGGAATCATTTATAGCGCGTGTTATATATACATACGACAATAAATACAGTATCACAGCTACTGATCGCCGGGACCGGTCTTCTAACTTTGCCCCGGGGCATCAGGTAGGTTACTTTCCCGGTGTGGCCGTATCATGGAGGTTATCACAGGAACCATTTATGGCCAGGGTAAACGAAATAGTAAGCAACCTTAAATTAAGGTTGGGTTATGGTACCGTGGGTAACTCAAATATTCAACAGTATGCATACGGATCGGCAATTACCCCGGTAACTACCGGATTAGGTACTGGTTTTAGTTTCGCAAATTTTAACAATCCTAACGTTACCTGGGAAACCGACATCCAAAAAAATATTGGCATTGATTTTAGCCTGCTGAATAACCGGATTGATGCTACCATTGATGTATTTGATAAAACATCAAAAAACTTTCTTTTTCAGCAGCCTCTGCCAGCTTTCCTTGGAGGCGGCGTAGGCGAATACTCCGGTGCTGCCGTTGTTCAGCCGCCTTATGTAAATGCGGGTGAAATTGAAAATAAAGGCTTTGAATTTAGTATCACCAGCCGGAACATTCAGAACAAAGACTTTAAATGGTCAACCACGCTTATATTTTCGCACTATACCAATAAGGTGCTTTCATTAAATGGTTTTCCGGCAATTGTTGGTTCAATAAATTCAGGCGGGGGGGCTATTATACCTGTTACCAGTACCCAGGTTGGCGGTCCGGTTGGCGAGTTTTATGGATATAAGGTGCAGGGTATTATCAGTAATACAGCCCAATTGGCGTATTTGGCAACTCACCCGCAAAATGTTACAGGTGCCCCGTCAGTGGTATCAAGCGACAGGACTATAGCTAATGGGGTGTGGTTAGGTGATTTGCAATACCAGGGGAATAATAACGGAGCACCTAATACACAGTATGCGTTAGGTAACCCCAATCCCGATTTTACCTATAGTATAACCAACACCTTTAATTACAAAGACTTCGATCTGTCGATATTCCTGACCGGATCTTACGGCGGCAAAGTATTAAATGCGCTTAATTTTCAATTAGAAAGTTTAGACGGTTTGTACCAGAATCAATTGGCTGCCGCCGGAAACTATTGGACACCGTCAAACCCCGGTTCGACTATTCCAGCTCCAAGGGCCACTTTTGGTAACAATAACCTTGTAATGTCTGACAGGTTTTTAGAAAGCGCTTCTTTTTTAAGGTTGCAAAATGTACGATTGGGTTATAATTTGCCTTCAAAATGGGCAAGGTATATTAAAATGAACCATTTAAAAGTGTATGCAAGCGGGCAGAATTTGTATGTGTTCACTAAATATAGTGGCTTAGATCCCGAGGTAGGTTCGTTTAATCAAAATCCGACATTAATGAATGTTGATAATGGCAGGTATCCAATCCCGCGTGTAATTACATTTGGACTTAATGCAGAATTTTAATCACTTAATTTAAAAAAGAAATGAAAATCAATTATGGCTATTTTCGCGA
>JBIOHE010000411.1:0-3672 GCA_044448725.1 Sphingobacteriales bacterium
ATCAACATGATCATATTAAAACTTAAAACCAAACCCTTATCCAATTATGAAGCCGCAATACTTTAAAAGTTTAAATATCCGAATATTTATTTTTTGTCTTTTGTTATTGTGTACTGCATTAATCATACACAGTTGCAAGAAGAATAGTGCAGACCGAAACGGGGAAAATAATCTTAGCCAAAATATAAATCAGGCTAAGGCCTGGTACGAAAACACCTACCCTGTAAATTCAAAATACAGTGTTAACAGGAGTGTGGTAAGGACTGGCAATTCAAACCTGAATTCAAACCCGCAGCTTAATACCGGATTTGATTACAGTAAGTTCATTAAACCAGACTGGAAGCACGCGGCAAGCTACGCGAGGTTTAACGCAGGAGTGCTTGAGTTGCCAATTGATCCGTCCTCCTCTGCAATTAGCACAGCTTTGAGCATTTCTCCGCATGGCAACGCGCTTTACAATCCTAAATATAGCCGCAGTTCTTTTCTTATTTTAAATGACAGCACGGGTTACCATGCCTACATTATGACCCTTATCGCTGATTCGGCTTATATTAATAATGATTTGAGCATACTCGGGCGCAATAAGTATAATGAACGCGACGTTCATTTTAGCGGGGTTGTCCTTTATTCAACCCCCGATGGCAGTTACGTGAACGGTTGGATTTATAAAAACGGAAATATTGTTTTGGCATTGCCCCCGGGCCAAAAACGAAACAACGGCGCAGCGGTAAATAAAAATACCGCAGTTACGCAGTCAGCTGCAAAAACAAGCAGGTTTAGGAACCACACGCTTCTACTTGCTATTGAAACATGTTATACCTGGTACCAAACGACTACCGTAAACGGAGTTACATCCGACCCAATTGTTTTGGACGAAACATGTTACACTACCTACATAGACGACACAGGCGGCAGTTCGGGCAGTTCGGGTAGTACCGGTGTTTCCGGCAGTACTGGCAGTACTGGCAGTTCCGGAGGCAGCGCTCCTGCCCCTGCACCTATTCCGCCGTGCATAGTACCGGCGGCTTCAACAAATGCGGCGGCTTTGGCCGGCAAACACAGCATGATCCGCGTTGTGCAAACTACCGGCTCCGGTTTTCCGGCACCGACCAGCACTACAATAACTACACCGTGTCCTACAACTAAACCCACTCCAGTAGTTTTGAACATTAAAACCGATAGTTTAACTAAGCATTTTCCATGTGCAACAGCTTTGATTGTTAACAATCTGACGGAATGTGGCGTTTACTCGACCCTTGTACAGGCTTTTACCACTTCAAGAAGGCCGGATTTAATTTGGCAGGATGGAAATTTACCCTGGAATGCACCAATTTCAAATAGTACTGCAACTACTTATCAATTGGGGCTAACTCAAGCGGAAAGTACCGGCCTTGGACAGGGTGCTACAATAACACTAAACACTAAAATGCTTCAAAATAGTTCTATGTTATTAATTGAAGCAACTGCTATTCATGAAACATTACATGCATATATTAATTACAATGTTGCCACTGCGGTAGATAACAAACAACAAGGTTATGTTACAACAGGCTCTTGGTTATATTCTATAGACAGCTGGATAAATATTAATGGGCTCCCATCCAACTATTCAAACCATTATGTAATGTTAAGCAATTATTTTAGTATGGCAGTAAATTCCTTAGCTCAGCTTGATAATAATGCTCACACAGCGAAAGATTACGAAATGGCTATGTTGTACGGATTAAATAATGCTACTGACGGTACTATAGCCCAACAAGCACTGCTTAACACAGAATTTAATTCGTTATTAAGTCAGTATGGAATTACTGCTGCAGATCTTAATACATTTAATCAAAACAATTTGAATGCGACTTCAAATAAATTGCCAACAAGCGGATGCCCAACTATTTGATTATTATGAAAAAGATATTTTTTATTGTTTTGCTCTTTTGTTCACTTAATGCTTTTGCTCAAACAAAGCAAAAAATCGATTCAATTTATTATTTGTTAGACACTGTTAAAATACCTGTCAATGACCGGATATGGGAAATTGGAGTTGAAGGCAATTTTAAGTATTATACTATATTATGCCCGTGCTTAGCGTATGGGCTCCAGCCAACTTTTTTTTATAGAATGGATTTTGGAGGACAAATTATTAATAATACGAACCTTAGAACTGTAAAATTCATCAGTATTTCTTCGCTAATTCTTAAAGCAAAGAAATTCACAGATAGTAGTTTTAAAGGAAAATATGCTATCTTTTTTATTGAAGGAAAAGAAAAAGAATTCATCAGCCATAAAGTAAGCCTGAGACCGGCAAAAAAACCTGAAATATTGATAGATTATGAAAATATAACGGCACCAGATTCAAAAAAACAGAAAAAAAGTCAGTGAAGGTTTAAACATTATTTCCCTGTATTCGCCTTTAAAACTCTTAAGAAATTACCGCCCAATATCTTATCGATATCTTTTTCGGTATAACCGATCTTCAAAAGCTCGGCGGTAATCTTCGGGTAATCCCTTACATCATCCATTCCTAAAGGGTAAGATTCGGCGCCGTCAAAATCTGAGCCTATGCCTACGTGGTCAACGCCCATAATTTTTGCCATATAATCAATCTGATGGATGAGCATACTCAACGGCGGGCGAATTTTATCCGATTCGGTTTTATAAATGGCATTCAGCCGGATATTGGCGAGGTCACCATCGTGATAAACCTTTGTCAGCGAATCCAGCTCAGTTTTATGTTTGTGAAGAAAAACGGCAACACGTTTGGCATAGGTGCTATCCACAAAGCCGCTGTAAAAATTAACAAAAACCACGCCCCCGTTTTTGGCAATGGCCTTTAGCTGCTCATCCTTTAAGTTACGAAACACAGGGTTTAGTGCGTAAGCGCAGCTATGCGAGGCAATGACCGGTTTATTGGTTGTTGCCAGTACGTCGTAAAAAGTTTGCTCGCCTGGATGCGAAAGGTCTATCGTTACACCAAGATCATTCAAATGATGAATCACCTGTTTGCCGAAATCTGTTAAACCAACATGGGCCAGTGACTTTCTTCTGGTGGTTTCGTCCCGTGCAGACGAAGCCCAGGTGGTGCTGTTGTTCCAGGTTAGCGTTAAATAGCGCATGCCGCGTTTGGCAAGGCTGTCGATATAATCCAACCGGTCTTCTATCATGTGACCGCCTTCTACACCGATCAGTGCCGCCATTTTTTGTTCTTTTACAGTTTGCTCCAGTTCTTGTGAATTACGCACCAATGTGATCTTTTCGGGATAACGCACAATTAAAGCATAGAGTGAATCTATTTCGCGGTTGGCAAATTTAAAAGCTGTCCCTTTTCCGTAATCCTCGCCGCACCAGATTGAAAACACCTGGGCATCAAGTCCGCCTTCTTTGGCACGTACCAGATCAAGGTTCCCTGTTATTTGAAGTTTACCTATATCCAAACGGGTGATCAGCTCGTTTGATAAGACATCATTATGAGTATCCACCAAAATTGCCCGCTGATGGATCTCCATCGCGGTTTGGGCATGCGTTTTAATTATCAGTAGCAGGAGCAGTGGCAGGAGGAGGAGTTTTTTCATAAGTTGAAGGTAAGGAAAATAATTGATCATGCGAATCAAGGGTTAAAATATGTTGATAACTTTATTGGATAAAAGATTGATAATGAGTGGTTTACTTGTGGATAAA
>JBIOHE010000412.1:0-3670 GCA_044448725.1 Sphingobacteriales bacterium
ATATAATTCAAGAGCATTGTCTTTTTTATATGAGAAAAATTGCATTTTTGTTGTAATGGCTTGAAGCGATTCACTAATCGCCGATGGGTACGTAGAATTTTTTTCCATCATGTTTTTTAATAAAAAAATACGATGGGTACTTAAATAAGTTTCAATTTCAGATTCATTACAAAAGTGTAAAAGCAACTCTAGAAACCACCTCGAGTAGCGTTCATGATTTGCCAGCTTATTGAACAACTTAGATGAAGGATCGTTGAGTTCCTTTAATAATAGCGTCGATCGTTTAGATTCAGGTAGGGCTAAAAAATAACTTTTAATTTGTATGATAAAAAAATCTTTGTGTCTAATGGCATCGAATAGATACTCTATAGGCAGGTGCTTGTCTATGAATTCATAAAAATCATCTTGGGATACAAACATGCTTTCTATGCGACAAACCCCTGCGGTGATTATTTGGGGCAATCGCGGTAGAAGCATGTCTATCCCTATGTAATGCATCAAGAAGAAGGACAACTGTAATTTATCTTCAAAAACACTGTCAAAATAATCGACTTTATAATCGAGTAAAATATCAAGCACAGACGAACCAGCCTGAACGGTAGATAGCCTATCCTTTATAAAGGTAAATTTTTCCTGTTCCGGAATATTAAGTGCATTAAGCCAAGACAATACGTTTAAAACATCTATTTTCGGATGCTGTAACCTGTCTAAAATACGTTGAAATTGTATAGGTTGTTTTATATAGCCATTTAGAATTTGGCGTCCTTTTGCATTTAATAAAAAGAAGCACTCCATGTATTGATGGTCTTTATGAATGAGATTAAAGTGGTGTTTAAATTTTAACAAAAAGGGGTAGCTTTTATCGTGTTCTATTAGCTCACCAAGCTGAATAAGAAAGTAGCCCAATTGAGCAGAACTATAAAATTGCAATTGCTTCAGGGCGTCTGAAAAAAATGACAACAAGTCGTCATCGGATAAAATAGCGTTTTGTTTTTTTTCTTTGATTTCTTTTAGCAAATTCAATCCTGGATTATGATGTTGCTCATATTCCAATGTGGTAATTTTTTTCATTCGCCGGGTTATGTACGCAAGGCCTAAATTGCCTGTTTTTCTTTTCATTAAAGAGCGTAAATGGTGCATTTGATCAAATGCCTCTTTCCAGCGCTTTCTGAAATCAGGCAACTGCTGCAATAAATTGCTGGCTTCTTGTGCGATATGAATTTGCCCCTGTTTTGTTGCGTCCTCATGGGTTTTATTTAAATTTTCATGCAAGGTTTCAAACGGTACTATTTTATTTTTATGAGTAAAGGAACCCTTTGTATTTTCCATCACTAACGCCTCAAGGTATTTGTTATACGCAGAGGATTGAGAATAGCGGAGCACTTGTGGTGATGGCACAAAAAAATAATTTAATTGCCCATCCTGGTTATAATAGGGCACTATAAGTGTTAATTCTTTAAGCTGTTTGGCATTGTCTTTTAAAAGTTGCTTGGCATAAGACAGACTTAGTGATGCACAACCTGAGCCATCAGCTTGGGGCACAAGGAATGAGTTAGCAAAATCCCATAAATTAGTCTCTATAGGAGCGGAAATAACGTCATTAAAAGTCCTCCAGCATAAAGGCTTTATGATTTTATCCGGTGTTATAATAAGGAGTTCCACATGTGATTTTTCTGAACCTTTTCGTCCATTCGTACTTAAATACGCGGCAACTTCATCCTCTCGCAATTGTTTTTGGACCTTCAAAATATTACTTTTTCCTGGAGCTACGCCACGATTAAAACTTTCTGGCAAGTAAGTTTCAACGTAAATGGAGGTGTTTTTTTTCTGTTTATAATATTGAGTGATAAGAAAAATTTCTTGGGAAGTTAATTGGTAACTTGGATAACCAGCAGGAAAATCTTGTTTATTAACACTTAATTTGGTCTCGTATTTTGCAAGCATATACAGATACTCCGGAAACAATAATTTATACTGCGCACATAGTATAAAATTATCATTTTGCACATTAATCGTCAATAAAAAGGCTATCGCCATTTTTTTTCGTCACTATTTTTTTCTTGACGAATTGGAAAAACATGGTACCATATTGACTGATAGGTCAAAATTAAACCACTAGCGATGTATTTATGTCAATTCAAATTCTAAGTTACTCCCAATGTTTAAATTATTTTCAAACTGATCTGGCATGTTGTTGTTAATGACGCGTAGTCTAGATTTTAATTGGGTTTAATTTATTATTTTTAAGGATTGAGACATGTGTGCAGCGCATCTACAAAAGAAAACTTCTCTTTACAGTACTGCTTTGATTTACCTATTGATGATAGGTCTAGGTATAGCCAGCGGGATGTCTAATATCGGCTTTTTGAAAGACATTGGCTTATTGGTCTCCGAGTTATTCATTAAGCTGTTTAAATGCATAAGCCTACCTATTATTTCATTGTCCATCATAGTGACTTTGTCGAATTATAGATCTGATGGTTTAATGAAAAGTATTTGGCAAAGAACCATTCGTTATACTATTTCTACCACCATAATTGCAGCTACTGTCAGTTGCTTGTTGTATCTTCTGATTCAGCCAAGTACTGTTCAGGTTAATTTGGCCTCTGGGGCTAATGACGCAGCGAGTAGCTTGGGTTATTTGGGCTATTTGGCTAAAATCATACCATCTAATTTTCTGTCACCTTTTTTAGAGCAGCAGGTAATGGGGGTATTATTACTCAGTATCGTTATTGGCTTTGCGGTGCGTCAAATTCCAGAAGATGACTCACGAGAAATTATTACTCATTTTTTTCGTGCGGCACACGGCATGTTTTTGGTGATGACGCGTTGGATCATTGCTTTAATTCCACTGGCCTTGTTTGGCTTTATTACTTCCACCGTCGTACAATTGCGGCAGGGTACGGATGTGAAGGGTATAGGTCAATATTTATTGATAGTCGTTTTGGCTAATTTAATACAGGGCTTTGTGATATTGCCTTTGTGGTTAAAAATGAACAAGATTAAACCATTCGCGGCCATGCGTGCCATGCTTCCCGCGCTGTCAGTAGCATTTTTTTCCAAGTCTTCAGTAGGGACGCTACCTGTTACTATGAGTACAGCAGAGCGTAACTTGCACATAAGGCCTGAAATAAGTCGATTCGTGCTTCCGTTATGCACCAGCATCAACATGAATGGTTGTGCAGCCTTTATTTTTGCCACGGTGATTTATTTGATGCAAAATCATGGCATGCCAGTGTCTTATGCGACTATGGGCTTGTGGATATTTATTTCAACGATTGCGGCAATTGGTAATGCTGGTGTTCCTATGGGCTGTTTTTTCTTGAGTGTCAGTTTATTATCAAGTATGAACGTTCCAATAACATTGATGGGTATTATCTTGCCTTTCTACGGCTTGATCGACATGCTGGAAACTGCGTTAAACGTTTGGTCAGATGCCTGTGTTACTAAGGTAGTGAATGATAAAGCAGTAGCTGCTGAGGAAGAAACGATAAAGCCCAAGCGGAGTTCCATGTTAGATCTTGAGATGGGTTGAGTTATTCCTGATGCGAGCCTAGAGCCTGTCGTCAAATAAAAAAAAAATGGTTATTACTCATAGTATTAGAAATTAAGACATGCCTTAAGCTGCACGCGTCTTTTTTAATTTTTCCGCGCCGTAAAGAGGGCGAAA
>JBIOHE010000413.1:0-3657 GCA_044448725.1 Sphingobacteriales bacterium
TAATCTTTGAATATTCAAAATACATTTCCTACATTCAAACAAAATTAATCCTTAAATCACACATCCAATTAAAAGTCAAAACTCATGAACAATTTAGATTCAACCTCGCCGGACGTAGCGGCTGCTATTTTTGCTATTATCACTGCTATGTTAATTCCAATCATAATCATTTCGCTGATTGTAATTATTGGTCAATGGAAAGTATATACAAAAGCCGGTAAACCAGGCTGGGCATGTATTGTCCCTATTTACAATTTGATTGTGATGCTCGAAATTGTGGGCAAACCTATCTGGTGGATATTTCTATTTTTGATCCCCTGTGTTAACATCATATTTATGATATGGACCTTAAACTTGTTAAGCAAAAGTTTTGGCCAGGGAGAAGGCTTTACAATTGGCTTACTATTTTTAGGATTTATATTTTGGCCTATATTAGGGTTTGGCAGTTCAAAATACCTCGGCCCTTCTGCAGCTGAAGCCGGTGGTTTAAAGCCAAGAGATCCATTTGGTTCAAACAATTACCAGGACCCAAATCCGCCGCAGGTTTAATGCTGCTGAATTATATACCTTTACAACTATTTTGCAGCCGGTTAGTTTTTATTAACTGGCTGCAAAATCATTTGATCCCCTGCCCTTTCAAATATTTAACCGGGATTGATTGCCCGGGTTGCGGATTTCAGCGGTCGGTACTCGCGCTTTTCCAGGGCGATTTACATAAAAGCTTCACGCTTTACCCACCAACTATTCCACTGTTACTATTTTTTACCTATGGTCTTGCCGATAAATATTTGAAGCTGGATAACTCAAAAAATACATTAAAGAAAACATTATTTGTTATCAACGGAACGATTGTTCTGGTTAGTTACAGCATTAAGATATTGCATCTGTACGCCCATTATACCATATCCGTTTGAGCCGTAATATGGCTGTAATCTTTTATAATGGTTTGCAAAAACTGCATACTGTTCATGCCAGGCGGCAAACTTATCGACAAATGTTCCCTTATGCGGTCGGCCATTTTATAAACAGCCATGTTACTGCCTGTTTTAAAATAGTTTTCTATCACTTCATGTATCAAACTAATTTCTTCCTCTTTTAACCGGGCTGCCTGGCTAAAAACCGGCTGGTAAGTATCCTCTGCATTGCTGAAAATAATACTGCTCATGGTGGTTCTTGTTTTGGTTCTGATAACAACAGTGCCGGCAACTATATCACCTATGCGCTGTCCCTTATCTGTTACAATTATCGTAACCAGGCCGGCCAGATAACTTGTAATACTAAAATCAACCATGCGAAACAACCAGCGTAAAAGGTACTGGCTGAATTTTGGCCGGGTTCCGTCCAGGCTGATCACCCTTATTTTCATCACCAATTTGCCTATGCTTTGCCCGTTAAAAAAAGTTTCACAAACCAGATCGTAAAAAAGGAGCATTAAACCTAAAATAATAAAATATATACCTATGCCGGTAGATGACAGTACATTTGCCGCAAGGATACCTCCTATAATAGCCAGTGCAGTAAAAATTGCGATATCAATCACGTAAGCGAGTATCCGCTCGCCCAGGCCGCCAACCTCATAATCAATATCAATATTTTGGGTTGTATGTACAGTTATTATTTCCATCTTTAACAAATATAAAATTGTTATTGAAAATTATGATTACAGTTTAAAGTTTTGTGATAATTTTAAACAAAAAATTCAGAATACATGCGGGAAGCACTTTTTGTTAAACAAAATACCCAACGCTGGAAGGATTATGAAAGCCTAAAGGATAAAAGCCCCGACGAGCTTGCTGAATCTTTTATAAGCATAGCCGACGACCTTGCCTACGCCAAAACATTTTATCCGAAATCAAAGACAACACTTTACTTAAACGGACTGGCCGCATCGTTCCATCAATCCATCTACAAAAACAAAAAAGAGAAAACCAGCCGGTTTGTTACTTTCTGGAAATATGAGTTGCCCCTGGTATTTTATAAGCACCGCAAGCCCTTATTATATTCATTTCTGTTTTTTACTGTATTCAGCCTGATGGGAGCCCTTTCGGCAAAGTATGACAATACTTTTGTGCGGTTAGCCCTGCCCAATGGTGATCAATACATTAACACCACTAATGCTAACATTGCAAAAGGCGATCCATTTGGCGTATATAAAGACGGGAATTCCTTTTTGATGTTCATTGAAATAGCATTCAATAACATTATGGTTGAGCTTACGATCTTTGTTATGGGCATATTTTTTTCTGTTGGGAGTATTTACCAGCTAATGATTAACGGAATTATGCTCGGTTCGTTTCAATATTATTTTTTCAGCAAGGGCCTTGGCTGGCAGTCGGTATTAGTAATATGGATCCATGGAACCCTCGAAATATCAGCCATTATTTTAGCCGGGGGCGCTGGTTTAATACTTGGCAACAGCATGCTTTTCCCAAAAACTTATAAACGCGTTGTATCTATAAAACTTGGCGCCAAAGATGGTTTAAAAATTGCCATCGGATTGATCCCGATATTTTTAACCGCCGCCTTTTTTGAAGGTTTTGTAACCCGCCATACAGAAATGCCTGTTTGGCTAAGCCTCGGCATTTTACTATCTTCACTATCATTTATTATCTGGTACGTTATTTTGTACCCTATTATACTCAACCGAAAAATCAATCACAATCACTTAAATAACAATGAAACAATCTATTGAACTAAGAAAACTACGCGACTTCGGTCAAATTATTAATGACTCTTTTACTTTTTTAAAGGAAAACTTTAAACCATTATTCAAATCGCTTTTTATTATTTGTGGCTTTTTTATAGTTATAGGCATCATTTCAACTGTATTTACCTACATGAATTTCAGCACTGTTTTTAAGTTTGATATGAATTCATACGATGCGCAAACTCAACCAATGACCTATTTTATAAGTTTCTTTGTCATGGGATTGGTCGCAGTTTTAGCCCAGGCATTTATCCATTTGGTTACGTTGTGCTATATTTCTGTTTATCTTCAAAAAAATAATACCACACCAACACTGGCAGAAGTTTGGGGGTATTTCAGGTTTTACTTTTTCAGGGTATTGGGAAGCGGGATACTTATATTTTTTTTAATAGCTGTTGGATTTGTGCTATGCATTATCCCAGGGATATACATGATGGTTGTTTGCTATCTTATTATCCCCACTATTGTTATTGAAAATTCATCATTCAGCTACGCTTTTAATAAAAGCTTCAGGTTAATTAAAAATAACTGGTGGTTGGTTTTCGGGGTAGTTTTTATCATGTCGTTAATTGTAGGTATTGCGAGTTCAATTGTAAGTATGCCTATTACATTAGTTACCTTGGGCGACAAGTTTTTACCCTTAAAAGGACTCAAATTACCGCTTATTATTATTTCAAGTGTACTTAAGAACATCCTTTTGCTTGCTTATGTTTTGCCTGCTATTGCTGTTTGCCTGTGCTATTTTAATTTGGCCGAAGAGAAAGACGGTACAGGTTTGCTCGACCGCATCGAAAAAATAGGGAAAGACAATGATGAACAATCAACTTTACCTGCTGAAGAATTTTAATTATATGCGAAAGTTTATCCCCGCATTTTTTATTGCCGTATTATTGACTTTATTTTTAACCGGCACGCCCCTTGCCACAGTAAAAAAAGCACACGCTATAATA
>JBIOHE010000414.1:0-3653 GCA_044448725.1 Sphingobacteriales bacterium
AAATTATTTATTAATTTAAGCGGGACGCTTAAATTGCTGTGTGTCCAGGCGACACGCCTGGACAGGCGGGGGTTTTAATAAAATGAGAAAATATACAATATTACATTTAGAAATTAGAAAACTGGATTTAAATGATATAATAAGTCTCGCCATTTTTTTTGCAATTGATATTGGAAGGTTATGTTTAAATATTTTTTCGCAATCGGAAAAGTATAAGTTTTTTTATGATGTGGGACTTGCGTTTTTAATGATTTCTATTGTGGTTTCGTCATTTGCAGCCTGCTTTTCAAGCCTGTATTTTTCTATTTGCTGGTTTCTGCTCAGTGTTCTTTATATTGTTGAAGGTGATAGGGTCCTAACATACGTTTCTTTGTTGTTATTTTTATTATGTCACATTGTGCGGCTTTTATTTATACGGCGGTACAACATGGAGTTTGTTCCCCCGGAGCCGATGAAGGGGAGATTTTCAAGTGTTTATAGTGAACTGGAAGGCCGGTCAAGCGACGATAGGGATAATACCTATATGAAAATAATAATATGGGGGGCAATCTTAATTTTATGTTCGTGTCTCATGCTTTCGGGAAAAAAAGTTTGAGCCTGCGTCTCCACGAAGACAACACGCTAAAACGTGCGAATATTCCCCTGCTACCCGCTGTCCGAAGTCTGTGACTTCGGACGCACTATGCCCGTAGTCTGCGACTACCGGGAACAACAAAGCCGCAGCCGCTTAAAGCCCTTACCCCCAATCCCCTAAAAACCTTCGCACAGCAATAATTTCACCGATATGGTAAGCATTATGGTCGGCAATTTGCAGGGCTTCGCGCAAAATGCTCTGGCCGCCGCCGTGGGGTATTTTCTGATAAATATCGCTGTGCTCCATTAAGGCGATAAATTCATCCAGGTCGCTGTTAATTTGGGTAATTGATGCATTCCAGGCGCTTTCATCCTCGGGGGCGCTTTCCTTTGGCCAGTATTCTTCGGGCCATTTCGGCGATTTATGTTCGGCATCTTTGCAAAATTGCAGCATATCCCACTGCGCAATGCGGATATGCTCCAGCAATTGCCAGATGCTGTAGGGTGTATTATCCGGCTTTAGATCGCGCAGCCGGGGTTGCAGTCCTGCCAAAGCATCGGATAACGACAAATGGGCATTGCCGCCAAGCAGCAATTTTGTTAATTCATCAATTAATTTTTTATGCTGATCATCCATAAGGTAAATGTTTTAGTTTAAGAAGAGCCAGGAATCAAGAGCCAAGAGCCAGGAAAAAAAAGTGAACCTCGTTCCTGAATCCTATATCTTGGTTCTTGATTCCTGGTTCTTGATTCTTGCTTCTCCTCAACAACAAATATCCCCCAAAATGGTTTAAAAACATTGCAAACCGGTGATATTGCGGTAATTTAACCCGGTTTTTAAATTTTATACCTAAGAGTTGCTATTCTTTTTATTTATTCCGGCTAAATGTTTTAAGTTTATGCATCAAATTTAAACAGGGAAACCCCGTGATCAAAAAAATATTATACACAGGCTTTATTATCACAGCCGTTTTTACCGCATGTAAAAAAGACGGGAATGTTGGCCCGCAATTAGGTAAGGACGATGCTTCATTTACCATTTACGAAAACTCCTTCCTCGAAGGGCTGTGGAAACTGGACCCGGATTGGGCGACTACTTCCGGCTTTCATAAATACGACAGCCTGCTGGTAGTCCCCAATGATAAAAACAGGGACAAAATGCTCGACTTTGCAAAAAAAGCGCTTGATTCTATAAGCAGGTTTGAGGTAACTACCCTAAACGAGGCCAACAAGATAGATTATCATCTGATGCAAAATCAGATGGAAATGACGGAGTGGAAAATACAGGTATTAAAATCGTACCAGTGGGACCCTGCAGGGTATAACATTACGGGCACCTTTGCTTATATATTAAACGGGCACTATGCCCCCCTTGCTGGCCGTTTGCGGAATTTTTACCAGAAAATGGCCGCCGTTGCCGATTATTATAAGGAGGCGGAAAAACAGATCAAAAACCCGGTTGCCGAATTAACCAGCCTGGCTGTTGACCAGCACCTGGGCGGCCTCGGCATTTTTGAAAAAGACTTTGCCGACTCGCTGAAAAAGGCAAATATCCCGCAGGCGGAACAAAAATTAATGCTGGACCGGGCCCACGCTACTGCCGAAACCATAAGAGCTTTTACCGAATGGCTGAAAAACTTAAAAAATGATCACCCCCACAGCTTCAGGCTTGGCAGGGACCTTTATGAGGCAAAATTCAAATATGAGATACAATCAGAGGCTACCCCGCAGCAGATTTATAACGCGGCGGTAGAACGAAAAAAGACCATCCATCGCGAGATGACGCAGATCAGCAGAAAATTATGGCCGAAATATTTTGGCACAAAGCATATACCTGCCGATTCGCTTGACCTGATAGCACAATTAATAGATACGCTGTCCTCAAAACATGTGCAGCCTGATGAGTTTCAGTCGGCCATCGCAAACGAGATCCCGAAACTTAACGCTTTTGTAAAATCAAAAGATCTGCTTACCCTTGATGCTTCAAAACCTTTGCTCATCCGCAAAGAACCGGGTTATATGGCAGGGGTTGCGGGCGCCTCGTTGAGTTCGCCGGGGCCGCTTGATAAAACAGGAAATTCATATTTTAATGTCGGCAGCCTTAGCGGCTGGGCGCCTGCCAAAGCAGAAAGTTACCTGCGCGAATACAATCAGTATATTTTGCAGATTTTGTGCATTCACGAAGCAATTCCGGGTCATTATGCACAGTTAACGTACGCCAACAATGCGCCAAGCCCCATCAAATCAATTTTTGGCAATACCGCTATGATCGAAGGCTGGGCCGTTTACAGTGAACAAATGATGCTCGACAATGGCTTTGGCGGTGATGCACCCGAAATGAAGCTGATGTGGTACAAATGGCACCTGCGCGCGGTTTGCAATACCATTTTAGACTATGGCGTACATGTTCAGAATATGGTTAAACAGGATGGGCTGACCTTGCTTACCCACGAGGCATTTCAACAACCGGCCGAGGCCGAGGCCAAATGGAAGCGCGTAACGGTAAGCAGCGTACAGCTCAACGGTTATTTTACCGGCTATAAAGAGATCATGGACCTCCGCGAAGCCTATAAAAAGAAAATGGGCGATAAGTATAAACTAAAAGATTTTAACGAGAAGTTTTTAAGTTACGGCAGCGCACCGGTAAGGTATATTAAAGAAGCCATGCTGGCAAAAGGGAACACAGGAAGCGGGAGCAGCGGCGGATAGTTTTTTTTGTTCATGGTTGATGGTTGATGGTTCATGGAAGCTGCTTTTTTGTCGATGGTCGATAGACCATGGCAGCTGCGAAGATTGGCTATGGTCCATGGACTATGGACTTCCACCACCCAACCCTCACTTAAATTGTAAGGAAATCTCTTTTTTTAAGATTTATTAACAATCAGGGTGTTAAGGTTTTGGCAGGGTTTATTAATTAAGTTTTTAGTCAACCATTAAACCAATAGTTAAAAACCCAAAACGAATGGCATTTCATGACGTTTTTAACAAAAAATAACTATTTACTAAACAAGCTAATAATTACTGTGAAAGACTTTATTTTTATGTGTAATTATTTGCTCGAAACGAGCAAATAATTACAC
>JBIOHE010000415.1:0-3652 GCA_044448725.1 Sphingobacteriales bacterium
AATGTGCTTTTCTTGCTTTATGTGATTATCTTTATGTTCAATTTAACAAGCTAAATAAGCTGATTTTATAGCCTAACCAACCACTATTATGCGCCCTCAAACAATTAGAATAGCCGTCGCCGAAGACCACACGCTAGTTCGTCATTCTCTTATTGAACACATCAATGGTATTCCAAATTGCAAAGTGATTGCAGACGGAGAAAATGGAAAAGTTCTAATCGAGAACATTTCTCTTCTTGAACAAAAGCCTGACATTGTGATACTTGATGTAAGTATGCCTGTGTTGAATGGTTATGATACGCTGATAGCATTGAAAAAAACATATCCGGCAATGAAATTTCTAGTGCTTACGATGTTTGAAAATAATTATTGTATAGTACACATGATTAAGATAGGTGCGAATGGTTATTTATTAAAGAATTGCACACCAATAGAATTCAAGGAGGCAATCTTATCAATATACAATAATGGATATTACTTCTCTCCAAAAGCCTCTGAAAAAGCATTCGCAGTCGTAAAACATAACAAAATGCCGGAACTCACCGGAAGGGAAGTGCAATTTATTTGCTTATGCTACAGTGGTCTCAGCTTCGAAAAAATAGCCGAGATTATGTGTGTCAGTGTCCGAACGCTTGATGACTACCAAAGGAACATAGGCAAGAAGCTGAATCTGCACACCCGTGAGGATTTGGCTTTGTTTGCTGTTTATTCCGGCCTTGTATCCATTAATCAAAACTAACTCCCAAAAAGTGAGTAGTAAATAGCCGTGTGAACTATTTGTATTGTTACAAAAACCTTCTTCCTTTACCGGTTTCCTGTTACAGGTGAAAACTATATCCCAAAGCAACAATCGGTTCTAAAAAACAGAAATGCTGGCTGGCTTTCCCACCCTCGGTAGTTGTATTGATATCCGGCAGATTCATGTATCCTGCTTTTACTCTTGCCTGTAAAAACAGGTGATTGAAGAAATCGAACTGGAACCCCATTGTTGCCGATACACTATACCCGGCAAGATGGTAGGCTTTTTTGTTCTTTTCCATATCATGCTTAGGTGGTTGGCCTAACACATCTGCATCTGTATCCGGAATTACCATCCCTAAACCTACACTGCCTAAAACAGCAAAAGCATGCCTGTGATTCCTGGAAATCCACAATTGTTCAAGCCTCCCAATTTCGGCGTTAAAATCATTCAACCCGTCACAATGCTCAAAGTTGGTTACGAAGCCACCGGGCAGTTTATCTATAATAGAAGGCCCTGAATTACCCACTTCAGCATCTTCACCAACAACAACTTCGGTATTATTATAGGTACCCTTGTTAACACCACTATTTATATAACCGGTAAGATGTGTTGTTTGCTTGGACATAGTATATTTCATGTGGTCGCTACCAATGGAAACAAAAGTCTTATCATCGAGGAAATAGCCAACCCGGTAGTTGAATTGAGGTACGGTAAAACCGGTGGGATTAACATACACCGAAGAAAAACGGGTTGGATCATCCGTTGCCCTGATATCGTTAATATTGAAATTATAACCGTTTCCTCTGAAGTTCATATTACTATGGCTGAATGCGGCGCGGTTGTATCCCCAGGAAATGAAAAATTTACCTTTTCTGGGATAAAGTTGTTTGGTTTCCTTATGCAGGAATACTGTTTGAGGAGCTACCTCATCTGTGTCGTCAATTTGCGCTATTGCATTGAATGACCCAAGCAAAAAAAGCAGCGA
This sequence comes from Sphingobacteriales bacterium, assembly GCA_044448725.1. GTDB lineage: Bacteria > Bacteroidota > Bacteroidia > Sphingobacteriales > Sphingobacteriaceae > Mucilaginibacter. The sequence goes on from JBIOHE010000415.1 coordinate 1,728, forward strand.
GATAATCAGCTTGTAATTTTTCATCATTATTGTTTAGTGTTTAAATAATGGGTAAAAATATTTTTGATCAAGGGAAAAAAACATGATAATAGTCAGGTTTTACGAACGTTGACAAAATAAAGCGACCATACTATACCTTGTTAGGTAGTTGATTGGGATTTCCTTAACAATAGATGTTGTAACTTCAATAGAATACGATATAAGAATCAAATAAGTTTCTAATGAAAAAAATAGTCCTGCTCCTGCTGATTTCCTTTACCTGTGCAATGGCACATGCGGAAACGAAATGGGAATTAAAAAAAGATAAAGAAGGCATTAAAGTCTATACCGGAAGCACCCCTAATTCAAATATTAAAGCGGTTAAAGTAACCTGCATTTTGAATGCAAATTTTTCCCAACTCACAGCGCTGCTCCTGGATACAAAAGCCCATGAACAATGGGTGTATAATACTAAAACATCTTACTTAGTAAAACAGTTAAGCGACAGTCACCTGTTGTACTATTCTGAAATAATCATGCCGTGGCCGCTTACTAACCGCGATGTAGTAATAGAAATGACCATTACGCAGCAGCCCGGAACCAAAGTAATGTACATCAGCGCTAATACAGCGAAAAATTATGTACCGGTAAATAAAGATAAGGTACGTGTGCCCTTGTCTAAGGTTAACTGGACAGTGACCTGCATAGGTGACAACCAGCTCAGTATAGAATATATAGGGCAGGCTGACCCTGGTGGCTCTGTTCCGGCCTGGTTAGTTAATTCATTTTCCACGAAAGGCCCCTTTGAAACTTTTAAAAAATTAAAAGAATTAGTTGCTTCACCGGCTTACCGGCATGCTCAATATGCTTTTATACAAGACTGAGTTTTGTTTGGTTCAAGCGAAGACGCCTGAACCTATGGTGGACTCTGCAAGCGGACGCTTGCAGATGGCAGGACGAAGCGGGACGCTTCGACCAGTAGGTTATATTTTACCTAATTTTTTTAATTCCCAGAAGCATTTAGCTGTTGCTGTAATATCAACAGATGCATTGTGGGCCTCGTCAAATTTTGTTCTGAATAACTTATAATGCAACTCGGATAACTTAGGCCATTTATAACCATAAGGTCCATTGATAGCGCAAAAATTTGTTGTGCTTTGCATGGTGCATATTTTTCTTTTGCCGTCAATGCTGTTTTGTAATTTATTTCTTAAGAATTCTGCGCCTACTATTTTTTCGTCAAAACTCATATTATGTGCAACAAGGCAATCAGCCTGGTTAATCAATGATTGAAAACTTTTTAAAACCATGAGCAAATCATGGCCATCTGAGTTTGCTTTTTCGGTGGTAATACCATGAATCCTTGAAGTTTCTAATGGGATAGAAAACCCATTAGGCTTTATTATGTAGTCGCCATTAGAGATCAAACGGCCATCGTTATCATAACTGAGATAAGCTAATTGAACCATTCTTGGCCAGTTATTTAAATCGGTTACCGGAGCTTTCCAATTCCTTGGAAGCCCAGTGGTTTCCGTATCAAAGAATAAATACATAAAGAAGATTTTAAAGCTAATATACAAACAATGGCGGAAAGTGCATTACTTAGGCGTATTTGCCAATATAAGATCAGCTTCGTGGATAAATTTCACTTCTTCCTTTCCAGGCTCTGCACCGGATGGATAGCCAGTGGAGCCAAGAGGCGTAATATTGAAATTATTTGTCGCCTCATTCTTAGTCATAAAGAAAATCCATATAGTTGGGTATCCACCTACCTTGAATGCATTTTGCAACTGGCTATTTTGTTGCGCCAGTTCGGGTGGTAATTGTTTCATTCTTGGAAAATCAAGTTCCAGTAAGATCACTTTTTCTTTGGCCCACTTTATAAACGCAGGTTTAGCAAAGACCTCATTTTGTAATTTACGACACCACCCACACCAGTCGCTGCC
>JBIOHE010000416.1:0-3652 GCA_044448725.1 Sphingobacteriales bacterium
ATTATGAATTTTTCTCTAATTTTTGCAGATCTGCGGTATTTTATAAAATTTCCGCTTAGATTTCATCTGCTAACCGACCCAAATATTAAACAGTTTATGAGAATTGGGATAGTTTCAATGTTTGTATTAGTTACTTCAATTCCGGTGTTTTCCGCAACGTCCGCAAAAAGCCAGGCCATTGACCAGGTTGAAGTTAACATTACACTTAAAAATGAATCGCTTGTAAAAGCTTTCCGAAAAATTGAGGCGCAAAGCCCTTTTCACTTCATGTACCGCAACGAGGACGTGAAATATGTCCGTAATCTGGAAATTACGGCAAATAATCAATCCGTGGCCGCAATCCTGAAAGCAATATTGTCAAATACTTCGCTCAATTTCCGGCAAGTTGATAATCAGATATTGATTACCAGGTCAACGCCGGAAAACAGCACTTCAGGCGATGTATCATCAGGGCTGGTTAATGAGCCCATGGTTGCCCCTAAAGGTGTTATCAAAGGGGTTGTGACCGATTCAAAAGGTGTTACCCTGCCGGGAGTTACCGTAAAGCTGACAGGCGCCGCTTCGTTAACTAAAGCTACCGACGTTAATGGAAACTATAGCTTTGCTAATTTACCTGCCGGAGACTACACATTAAGTTTCACCTTTGTTGGTTTTGCAACAACAACTAAGGCCATAACGTTAGCCGACGGGCAGGAGAGCGTAATTAATGCCGTATTAGCTGAAAGTACAAGCAGTTTGGATGAAGTTGTAGTGGTAGGTTACGGAACCCAGAAAAAAAGGGAAGTAACCAGCGCTATCACTTCTATAAATGCCGAGCAGTTTAATAAAGGCAATATCAGTGATGTTGCCGAGTTGCTGCAGGGTAAAGTGGCCGGGCTTTCCATCGCCCGTCCGGGTGGCGACCCTAACGGTGGTTTTACACTCCGTTTGAGGGGGCTTTCCACCTTAGGCGCCAATGCGCTGCCGCTGATTGTTGTTGACGGACAGGTTGACGCTGACATCAATACGGTTGACCCCAATGATATTAAAAGCATTGACGTGCTTAAAGATGGGTCTGCCGCCGCCATTTATGGTACCCGAGGTTCATCAGGGGTTATTATTATTATAACCAAAACCGGGAAAAAAGGTATGTCAAAGTTTACCTATAACGTTTCCGGAACTGCCGAAACCCCGGCTAAGTTTACCCAGCACATGAACGCTGCCCAGTTTATAGCGGCAGGCGGTACAAATTATGGTTCATCTACCGATTGGGACAAGGCCATTACCCGTACAGCGTTGTCGGATGTACATAATTTAGGTTTTTCCGGCGGGGACGAACGTACAACTTATGATGCAACGTTAAACTACCGGAATAGCCAGGGTGTTGCTATTACTACAGGTTTCCAGCAATTGAACGCGCGTTTAAATGTTACACATAAGGCATTGAATGATAAACTGGTTTTCAATATCAATATCAATACAACAAACAGGAAAAACCAATTGGGTTTCCCTGATGCCTTTAAATATGCCACTATTTTTAACCCTACGGCGCCCATACATACCACAAACCCGCTGTATGACCTTACCGGCGGCGGATATTTTGAGTCGAACTTTGTTGACTACTCAAACCCCGTTGCAATGTTACAACAGAACACCAACGATATGGCAATTAAAAAATTCAACATTGGCGGATCGGTGACCTACGAAATTACTAAGGGTTTAAAATTCTCGACCCAGTATTATCAAAAAACGGAAAGTGACTATCATTCGGAATATTCCCCTACCACCGCCTTTATTTCCAGGGGGTTCCCGTTGGGGAGTGGTTTTGGCCGTTCAGGGATTTCTGCCAAATATGATGATGAAAGCACCAATACCCTGTACGAAAGTACGCTGTCTTATGAAAAAAAGGTCAAAAAATTAGAATTGAACGCCATAGCCGGGTATTCTTACCAGGATAACCTTTACCAGGGGTTCCATGCCGTAGGCGGTGGTTTTATAACTGATGCATCGGGCCAGGATTTAAGTTCGGCTACTGATTTTAAGAATGGCATAGGCGATGTAGGGAGTTATAAAAATGAAAATTATTTAATCTCGCTTTTCGGACGGGTAAACCTGAACTACGATAATATAGCTTTCCTTTCAGCAAGTCTAAGAAGAGATGGTTCTACGCAGTTTGGTGGAAATAGTCATTGGGGCTATTTTCCTGCTGTAAGCGCAGGGCTTGATATCAGTAAGTTAGTGGAGATTCCATCTGTAAGCAACCTTAAATTAAGGGGCAGTTATGGTGTTACCGGCGCGCTTCCCCCCTTACCTTATTTATCCTTGCAGCGCCTGGCGCCTAACGGAAGTTATTATGCAGGGGCTGGTGTGTATGCAAATACTTACAGCACTTATGTGAATGCCAATCCGGGCCTGAAATGGGAAAAGAAAGCTGAGGCTGATCTTGGGTTGGATTTCACTTTGTTAGACGGCAGGTTAAACGGTACGTTTGACTATTTTAACAGAAAAACAACCGATTTAATTTTTGATGTACCCGTACCTTCTCCGCCTGCATTGAATAATAATACATGGGAAAACATCGGCGATTTAACCAACTCAGGCGTGGAGCTGGCCTTAAGTTATGAGGCGGTTAAGGGTAAAGACTTTAGCTGGACCCCCGGAGGCAATATTTCCAGTTACCATGTAGTTTTAACAACGCTGAATCAGTCATTACAAGGTACCTATGTAGGTGCAACCAATTTGGGAACGCCGGGCCAGGAACAAACCCAACTGACAAGGGCGGTAGCAGGGCAGGCAATAGGTTTGCTTTGGGGGCCTAAATACGAAGGGGTTGACGCTAATGGCAAATACCTGTACTCTGATGGTAAAGGTGGCAAGGTTCCGTTTGCCCAGGCTGCTGATCAGGTTATTGGTAACGGTTTGCCTAAATTTGAGTTTGGCATAACCAATGCGTTTAAATACAAAAACTTTGATTTTAATTTCTTTCTGAGGTCATCAATCGGCCATCAAATGATCAATACTTACCGTGCATTTTATGAAAACCCGAATATTGCCACCAGTTATAATATTGTTAACACCAAATATTACAATCCAAAAGTAACTGATGGGGCTGCATATAGCAGTTATGATGTAGAAAATGCGTCTTTCCTGAAGCTGGATAATGCAACCCTCGGTTATACTTTCCAAATGGGCAAAACTAATAAACCGGGGATGATAAGCAGTTTGAGGGCCTATATTTCGGGACAAAACTTGTTTACCATAACCAATTATACCGGCGTTGACCCGGAAGTGAGATATCAGGACGGTTCAAATATTTTAGCACCTGGTGTTGACCGCAGAGAGACCTGGGTTTATACCCGTTCATTCACCCTGGGACTTAATATGGGGTTTTAATTAATATTTTTCAAATTTAATACTTGCAATTATGAAACATATATCATTAATAAAATATTCGTTCTTCGGAGTTTTGCTTGTTGCAGCATCATGTACAAAGCTGGATGAGAAATCATTGCTTTATGACCAGGTGACCGAGGATAATTTTTATAAAACAGATGCGCAGTTAGCTGCTGCTGTCGGGGCTGCCTATACGCCTATTTTTAACAACTATAACGGCCCAAATAACCCTTTCTTTGATTTGAATGAAGTAACTACTGACGAGATCGTAGTTCCGACA
>JBIOHE010000417.1:0-3646 GCA_044448725.1 Sphingobacteriales bacterium
AAAATAAACTTAAAAATGAATATTAAACTTTTAACCGTTGCAATGGGCATAGCGCTTACGGCAACAAGTATCAGTGCAAATGCACAAAAAGCCTATACATCGGGCGTTGTTTCGTATGCCACAGAGATGATGGGACAAGCGACTGATGTGAAAATATATTTTACCCCGGATTCTACCTCTGAAATCAGGACATTCGGGCCTGGAAGCGTAAAAATATTAAGCAACGCCAAACACGATTTTCTGGCTGTTGTACTTGATATCCCCATAGCAAACAGACAAAAAGTGGGCATCGCAACTCCGGCTGAACTTGAGGGGGGCGCAGACGCCTATCCGTCATTTACCTACACGCCTACTTCTGAGACCAAACAGATTTCAGGATTTAATTGTAAAAAAGTGATAGCCAAGAACAGTAAAGACGGGAAAACATACGACGTGTGGATAACAAATGATATAACAGTCCCAACAACAGCTTACCACTTTTTTTATGCTGCTGTAGGCGGCTTCCCTGTTCAATACACAGATTTTGTGAATGGACCCACCGGGCTTATTGAAACAAGTATTACAATTACAAGCATTTCAGACCAGGGAGCGCCTGCCGGTACTTATGCATACCCAAAGGATTTTGAAAAAGGAACCCTGGGAGAACTTTTTGGAGGTTAATATAATTTAAGATATAATACCATAAAAGCCATTTGTAACAAATCAAATGGCTTTTTTTATTATAAATGTATTGCAACGCTACTTCAAGCCTAAGCTTTGCGACAATTCCATTACCCATTCCGAAAACAGCCTGCTTTCAAAGTCAACAGCTTTTCCCGCATGCAACTCCCAATCCGGGGAGAATTTTTTAAGCTGATTGATCATTTCTTCCAGGTGTCCTTCCTCTTCTAAAATAATAGATTTTACATTAACCTTGCTCCCGGCATTTTCAAGCGCTTCCTGATAAATTGGATATAGTTCATCGGCGCGTACTTCAATTGCATAGGTTACCAAAAGATAGGCGGCAAACCGGAGATCTTTGCCAGAAAGACCCAGGTGCTTCTTAACGTAACGGCACACTTCAATGTCAAGCTGGTTCAAATAATACCTGCTATATGCCGGCGCTAATAAATATTCGGCAGCATACGTTGGACAAATGCCTTCAGCTGTTTTCTCTATTTGCTTCTTCAAGTAAAAGGCATGCCGGTGTTCTTCCGCAGCATGTTTTAAAATGATATAGGTAACTGTTAGCGGGTCCTCGCTGGCAGATATCTTTCTGGCGCCTGTATTTTCCATTAAGGACAATGTATTTAACCATTTGGCATGCAATTCATTATCCTTTATAACATGAGGTAAAAGTTTATTCAGTTCCATAATTAAATTTCGTCCAATGCCTGTTCAATTTTGCTGTAAACGTAAGCAAGCTCTGCATCGGTAATGCAATACGGGGGTAAAAGGTAAACAACGTTTCCAAGCGGGCGTAAAATAATACCGGCATCAAGGAAGTACCTGTATAAGTTATCCCTGAGTGCATTGAAGTACGAGGTATTCGTTCCGGTTTGCCATTCCATGGCTAAAATCGTCCCGGTTTGCCGTATTGTTTTTACTTTAGGGTGAGCCTGTATTTTTAGCGCAAATTGCTTGTGGGCATTTTCAATCCTTTGTATGTTTCCGGCTGTTGACGGCGCTAAAAAAAGGTCTAAACTTGCCAGCGCCGCTGCAATTGCAACGGGATTGGCCGTAAACGAATGCCCGTGAAATAGCGTTTTCAGGCGGTCGTCTGATAAAAAGGCATCATAAATCTGTTGGGTGCAGGTAGTAAGGCCCAAAGCCATGGTTCCGCCCGTCAGCCCTTTTGAAAAACACATAATATCCGGTTGTTCAGCCAGATGGTTGCTCGCAAAAGGTTTACCGGTGCGCCCAAAGCCTGTAAAAACCTCATCTGCAATCATTAAAATACCTTCATTACGGCAATGCGCCATCAGTTCGTTGAGGTGTCTGGCTTCGTACATCAGCATACCACCCGCGCCTTGTACCAAAGGTTCAAATATGAAACAGGCGGTTTGGGATGAGAGATTGGAGATTAGAGATTGGAGGTTAGTGATATTTTCTTTGTCAGGCAGATCGATAAATTCAACATCAAACAGTAGTGAATCAAATGCTGCTGTAAAAGCGCTGCGCCCGCTTACGGCCATAGCGCCAAAGGTATCGCCGTGATAAGCGTTTTTAAAAGCAACTATTTTGGTGCGGGTTTCCCCTTTGTTATGCCAGTATTGCAGGCACATTTTTATAGCTACTTCAACAGCCGTAGAACCATTGTCGGAATAAAACACTTTTTGCTGGTTTGCCGGTAAAATCCCGAGCAATCGCTCGGCTAACTCCACCGCACCTTCATGGGTAAAGCCGGCAAAAATAACATGTTCCAGTTTCCGTAATTGTTCCGAAACCTTTTGGGCGATATACGGATGCGCATGCCCGTGGATATTTACCCACCATGATGATACGGCATCGATATATTTTTTTCCGTTTTCATCAAACAGGCAGGCGCCTTCTCCCCTCACTATCGGAACCGGAGGCATAGCAGTTTTCATTTGTGTATAGGGGTGCCAGATAACTTTTAAATCCCTCTCTGTCAAAGTCATATATTATTCAATAAAAGTTTTGCTACATACTGGTCTGCGGGGAAAAGAAAATCATCAGGGTTAAGATCATCCAATTTCACCCGGCGGAATGATTGCAGCACATCCCCTTCCCCATCAAAATCAAAAACGGCAGTTTTAAAGGTTAAATTTAATGGGTTTATATTTTTAACCAGGTAATAAACGCTGATCACCTGCGAATTGTTAAAGGCCGATTTTACATAGAAATCAGTGGTGTAGAAATGACTTGTGACTTCAATTTCCGCGCCGCATTCCTCCATAAACTCACGCTTTAAACCATCTGTCAGGCCTTCACCATGTTCAAGCCCTCCACCGGGGAATTTTGTAAAGCGCATACCATATTCCTGCTCATCGCTGATCAATATTTCATCGTCAGCGTTAATTAACAGGCCATAAACACGTACATTAAATGGATACATTATTCAAAGTGTTTTTTATTCCTGATTATCTTAGCTAATGTCCAGGCAATTTCTTCTGTTTTTGGTTCGGTCCTGATAGGACAATCGGGCATACTGCAATAATGGCAACACTCAGGAAGACATGGATCAACATGGATAAACCATTCTGTTTTTATTACTTCACTATTAATCAGCGTATCAACCAGCTTTACCTGTTCATGAACATGAACAAGGTCGAAATAGTTGGGTAAAGTCAAATGACAATCAATATGCAATTCATTCCCATATTTCTGCGCCCTGAAGTTATGTATATCAATCCATGACTCATTTCTCTTTTCATTCAAAACTTCAATCACCTCTGTTACTACTGTAAAATCTGCCTCATCCATTAATACAGCGACAGATTTTCGTACCAGTTTATAAGCGCTGTATGAGATATATAAACCAACACAAATAGATAAGGCGCTATCCAGCCAATAAATATGGGTAAAATCTATCAGCAGCAAACCGGCAACCAGCCCGGTACCGGTAACCATATCAGCTAAAAGGTGCCTGCCATCGGCATCAAGGGTAACAGACCTCAGGGATTTCCCTCTCCTTATCATATAC
>JBIOHE010000418.1:0-3625 GCA_044448725.1 Sphingobacteriales bacterium
AATCAATATAATAAAACGGGCTGCGGTAAATATGCGCCTGGCGTTGCCATGCGCCACCACGCTCCAGGTAATCAATGCCATCGTAATCAACCCAGGGTCGGTATTTCTTTTCCATATCCAGCCAAACTTTTTTGCGTTCGGCGGGCGTAAGGTCAGGGTTCTCATATATTATATGTTGAAACTCGTCAACCGCTACACCGTACGGCAAAAACAAGATGTTGCTTGATAGGTGCACAAACTTGTATTTCTCAGTATCCTTACCAAAAAACAGGTTCATCCACGGGTAAGTAAGCTGCTCCATACTCATGCTATGTATTTCGCAGGCCTCCATGGTAGGGAAAATATACTCCTCCACCTCAAACCCCCGGCTTTCATAACACTGAAAAGCATGGCCTGCCTCATGCGTCAAAACATCCACATCGCCCAGCGTGCCATTAAAGTTGGCGAATATGAAAGGCGCGCGGTACTTATTAAACATGGTACAATAACCGCCACTTGCCTTACCTTTTCTGTTTACCAGGTCCATCAGGTCGTTGTTCACCATAAAGTCGAAAAACTCCTTTGTTTCGGCGGAGAGTTCGGCATACATTTTTTGTCCGTTGGCTACTATTTCCTCCGGCGTTCCAATAGGTTTCGGGTTGCCCGAGTTAAAATTATGCCCCCAATCGTATGCCTTCAGTTTGTCAACTCCAATACGCACTCTCTGTCGCTCGCGTAATTTCGCCGCCAGCGGAACTATGTATTTTAAAACCTGTTCGCGGTAACCCGCTACCATTTTGGCATCATAGTCCGTTCTCGACATGCGGAAATACGCCAGTTCAACAAAGTTTTTGTAGCCCAATTTATGGGCAATGCGCGTACGCACTTTTACCAGCTTATCGTATAACTCGTCAAACTTATACTCGTTAAAAGCAAAAAATTTCCATTTCGCTTTTGATGATTCCTTGCGCGTTTCCCTATCCGTCGATTCACCAAAAGCATCTATCGACGACAAGTTGTATTTTGAACCCCTAAACTCAACTTCGGCGCTGGCTACCAGCTTGGTGTATTCGGTATTCAGCTTGTTTTCCTCCTTCAGGTCATCAATAACCGATGGGTCGAAAGTTTTAACGCTTACATCGGCCAGTTTAAAAAGCTGGTTGCCAAATTGCTTTTCCAACTCAGCCTTAAACTTCGAGTTGCCCAGGGCCTTATAAAACTTTATGTTCAGGTCTTTAATAAGTGGCTCATTGCTGTCAAAAAACTCTTGTTCGGCCTCATAAAAGGCATTGGTAGTGTCAATCGAGTTTCGCACCGAGGCTATAGATGCATAGGTATGGAACTCATTTTTCAACTCATTTACCAGAGCCAGCACATCCTTCTGCTCATCGGCATTGGCGGCATTATTGAAACGGTTTAATAAGTCATTAAAATCGTTCTCAACCTGCGGCAAATCGGGCCGCTTGTACTCCATTTCAGAAAACTTCATCAGCGATATGTTGTGTTAATGTGTTCACGTAATTAAGGGTTAACATTAATCAAAAAGAATAAGAATTTAAAAGCACACGGCAATACATTAACACATAAAAACAATACCACGCCCACCCCACCTGAACACATGAACACGTGCGCACCTGAACACATTCTAATCTTCCAACAACATATTTGCCTGGTGCTTATAATATTGCCAGTACGATATGATTAACCTTATCTGGAAAGCCGAAAGGGTAACCAGGCTACCTGTGCTAAATAGCACAATTTCGGTATACAGGTATTTAAACAACCCTCTTTTCATAGCATCATCAATAAACACCCTCGGAAAGCCAAAGTCTTCCATATAAAAGTTATCGGCCAGCGATATTAATTTTTGCTCGTAGTTAGCTATAAAAATAAATAAGCTAAGGTTCAACGCAAACAAGATGAACCTAACCCAACTGGGCCTCAAAAATTCCAGGCTTTTAAATGTGATAGAATAACGGAAATACGTTAGTGCGGTAAAGATGAAAAAGGCATTTATCTTCCAATATATGTAGTCCATTTTTGATGTAATTGGATACATAATGCCATATACTGCCAGCACAGTTATTGAAAGCCACAAAAATTCGCGGATAAAATGATATGGGGTAGCCTTATTTAACACATTGGCCATAGTAATCAATTATTTATAATAAAGGTTGGTTTTTAAGACTAATCCCTCAAAAACTTAATTAAAAACGCGAAATAAGAAAGATTAGCCTGAAATAATAAATTAACGACTACGCAATTTTTTTGGCAAATGTTACGGTATATTTCTATTTTCGCTCGTCTAAAACATAAATTTCGTCTGATGAGAAACATTTTACGAGTTGTTATACCTGTCATCCTATTGTTGCGTTTTGCTGATTTACAAGCCCAGGCAGGTTATGCTAACATCATTACCGACTCTATTGTAAACATCCCCTGTGGTCAAACTTGTACAAACTTAACAGCAACTGCGTTAGGTGGTTCGTTAACTACTTCTTATACAGTAAGTCAGATTAGCTATCTGCCCCCGTTTCCGTTTAACTCCGGAACCAACGTTTTGGTTCATACCGATGACTTGTGGACGGGTGTAATTCCTCTTCCTTTTAATTTCTGCTTTTTCGGCAATACCTTTTCCAACATCATTGTTGGTTCAAATGGTGAAATTTCATTCAATACCAATAATGCAGGTACCTTCGATAACTGGTCAATACCGGGGCCCATCCCTTTTACCTCTGAGGCTGATCAATTCAATACCATCATGGCCCCCTGGCAGGATTTGGATCCTACTAACCGCGGCGATATCTATTATAACATTGGTGGTGTAGCCCCTAACCGTTATTTCGAGGTTTCATGGTATCAGTGTCCGATGTACGGCGACCCTAATAGCGTTAGTACCGGATTTTGTACTACCGCTTATCAGCAAACTCAAATGGCGGTTCTTTATGAAACCTCAAACATTGTAGAAGTTTATATTCAGGACAAAGGCGCTCCTTGTACCGGATGGAACGGTGGAAACGCTATAGAAGGTATTATGAATGGTAACGGTACTGCGTATGCGGTAGTGCCCGGCAGAAATGCTACCAACTGGGGCCCCATCACAAACGATGCATGGAGATTTACCCCTGCAGGTACAACCACTGCATTACTTAACTGGTATCTTGAACCGGCTAACACGCTTGTAGGAACCGGCAATACCGTAAACGTTTGTCCTCCTGCGGGTTCTACCCATTATTTGGTTACTGCTACCTATAGCGCTTGCGGTAACGGCACGGCAACCATCTCTAAAAATGTATTTGTCGGGCTTTCAAACTTAACCGTGGCCGATTCAGCAGTTCAGCCGGGTTGTACAAGTGGCAACGGTTCGGTTTTTGCCACATTTCACTCAACTACCGGTATTCTTAATTATGGATGGGCTCCGGGCGGAGCGGGACAAACCCAGCTTACCAATATTCCGCCGGGCACCTATGTTTTTACTGTAGAAGATTCATTAGGCTGCTTTAAACGCGATACTGAGGTGCTTGCCGCTTCAGGTTCTCTAACTGTTGCTTTGCATAATGACACCGCTACCTCATGTACCGGCACTACCAATAATGGTATATTAAGTGCCATTGTTACCGGTGGCGTAGGCCCATATACCTATAGC
>JBIOHE010000419.1:0-3619 GCA_044448725.1 Sphingobacteriales bacterium
ATCACATACATACCATCGTTAATGCAGTATTGCACAACCTGCTGCACACGGCTAAGCCAGGCCGGGTCTATTTGCTCGGTCGATGTATTTGAGATATGCGACCAGTCCCAATTACAAGGAATCCGAACAGCGTTAAACCCCCTTTGTTTATAGCTGTCAATAAGTGCCTGGGTAATATTGGGGTTTCCCCATCCATTTTCATTGGGGGAGGCTTCCATGGTGTTGCCAATATTAATACCTAAGGTCATGTTTGCGGCCAGTTGAGCTGCTGTACTGGTCATCCCTGTTTGATCGGGCGGGAGCGGGTTAGTGTTCCAACTCGGGTACGACGCCAATGAATTACGCATATTTTTTGAAATAAGCGGTTTAACGTCCTGGGTAGCAAGCCCTTGTTTCTTACACCTTGTCAGCGTCAGGATTACAAGGATGCATAAAACATAATTTAAAGTTTTTTTCATGAAAAAAATTGGTTAAGTTGGCAAAATATAAGTTTGCCGGTATGAGTAATTTGGTTAATTGCAATTGAAGATACCAGGCCACCCGACAAGCCGTGGGCACCTGTTTGATTGCGATTAGGATTTAGGTACGCTATGCCATTGCCAGCTTTGTTTATTAACTTCTTCAGCCTGACAGTTATTATAATGACAAGCTTTATAGCCTTCGAAACCGTAAAAGATGCCGGGACCCATTTTGTTTTTATTATAAGTGAAGGCTGATTGATAAGCGTATCAAAATCAGTGCGTTTTATTTCAGTAATAACTTCATTGCAAATTATAACTTTCATCATCCTTTTATTTAACATAAATAAAATCCTGTTTGCCGCCTATTTGTTTAATTGGTTAAATTCTATTTTCCGTTAGGCGAAACGATGGTTAATAAAAACAAATACATTTTAAAAGAAACCAAAAACAGCCGTTGGAATAACGGTAATATCTTAGTCAGCAATAATTTAAAAAAAGTACCAGGTTTATTAATCTGGCAGTAAAATTATAGAAAGGACAAATAGATGATGTGGTGCAAAAGTTAGAAAACAGCGCGCTAAATGTTAACTCTTCGGGCCAGGACGGGCTTAAGAATGCATGGTTAGGGCACTTTAATGATCCGCAGGCAAGCGCATAGGCAAATATTGACAGCCCTGTGCAAAGATCTCACATCACAGCTAAGGCTATGTGTTTCGGATGGAATGACCGTACCATTTCGTACCTAAATGATTGCCGAATGGTATTGGATTATAAAAACCTGACATTTTTTGACCACATTGCCCTTTTTTTAATAAAAAAAACCCGCAAGTGAAAATACTTGCGGGCTCCTTTCTATAAAATAAGCAATAAAAACATGCTTACACATTAATCATGTTTTAAGGGTAAACGTACCCTTGTTTCTTAAAGTAGAAAAAGTTACGCCATCCACCCCAACTGGCAGGGTGTGATGCTGCAAGCACTAATTCATTATCATTTAAGGTAATAATATCGTAGGTCTGATTCATCCCTTTACTAATATCACTACCAATTATGGTTAATTGTTTGTGAGATACATCAAGCTTAAATTTTCCGGGTTTTGAACCTGCGGTTGCAATAAGCTTAAAATTAAAACTACCCTTCAAATCAAAAACCATTTGATCGTTAATAGCTGCCTGATCAAGTGCGTCTTTCCACCAGACCGGAGCTACGTCAGTGAAGCCACCGCCACCTGTCATGCATTTATTCGGATTATCGGGAGCCCAAACCCAGGTTTTACCGGTTACACCATTGGCTAAAAGGTTCCACATTGGGCTCTTAAAATAATTAACGTCATTATTTGTTACCTTCACCGTAGAAGAATCAACCACCGGCCCCCCCTGCGAATAAGCATAATACTTAATAACAAAAGTGCCGGCAAATGGGATAGTGTCGACCAGTTTGGCTTTGTTTGATACGCCAAAACCAAAATCCCAAAAAGGTATAACACCCGGGGTAAGGCTTGTCATAGTAACTTCATTATCGTACCCAGGTGTTTGCACGACGGTAAATTTTAGTGCCGTAACCGGTGCCGGCATAGCTTTCCTATCCTCTCTGGGATCACATGATGCTAACGCTATGGCTAACATCAGGAATAAAAACAACTTAAAATTTTTCATTTCTATATCATTTTAAAAGTAAAATTAATTACCAACCTGCATTTTGTTTCAAGGTACCGTTCGACAGCCCGATCTGTGTTTCCGGTATAGTGAAAAGGCCCTTGGTTTCTAACCTGAAAGAAACAGCGAAATCAGGGTTTGCCGAAACATTATCAATATTTTGTTTAGCTACAGTTAATCCCTGGCGTAACAAGTCCCAATAACGCTGCCCTTCGAGCGCCAGTTCAAAACGGCGCTCATCCATTATCAATTGAATACCGGCGGCATCATTGGTTAATGTTTTCTCATGGAGCGCGTCCCCAAAAGCCCTGTCGCGTACCAGGTTATAATCGGTTTGCGCAGTAGCTATATTGGTGCCAAGGTTAAGTTCGGCCCCCATTAACAACACATCGGCAAAACGGATAGCCATATAATCGTTGTTGTTATCGATCTGGAAATTTGTTCCTTTTGTTTGTTCGGCAGCAATGGGCGTGTATTTTTTCCAGAAATAACCTGTGTACTGATATTGATCACCCAATACGTACGAAGCCGTTAAACCTTCATCTGCAATAGATATTATTGATGCCGATTTACGTGTATCGCCGGCAGCAAAATCATTCCATAGTTTGGGATTAACCGGAGCTCCGCCCCAGCCCTGGTAATAGATGCCCAATGCCTGTTCCCTGATACCTATCAACACCTGCATACGGTTACCATTATTCTGATTGAAATCCCCTAAACCTGCCGAAGTAAATTGTACAGCAAATACAACTTCTTTATTGTTTTCACCAACGTAGTTGGCCCCGGCCGCGTGCCATAGGTTAGCAAAATTTGTTACTAAGCCGTATCCACTGTTGGTAATCACATCATTAATCGCGGTTATAGCATCTTGCTTGGTAAATACACCAACAAGGTCGGTTTTACTATAATAGCCGGTATAATATAAAAATACACGGTCCAAAAGTGCTTCGGCAGCCCATTTAGTAACCCTGCCGTACTCTGTCGGCGGAATAGCAGCATAAGCGGTAGCAGGAAGTGTTGCAGCCGCTAATTTTAAGTCATTAGCAATCAACTTATAAACATCATCCGGATTAGCTTGTGGCTGGTTATAGTTTCCGGGCGCAACTGGTTTGTCGAGTAAGGGAATATTACCAAACATGCGCACCAAATTAAAATAAAAGTACGCCCTTAAAAAATGGGCCTCGGCAACATACCGTTTTTTGGTAGCTGTATCTGCAGCAAAATTAACCTTATCAATATTTTGCAATAAAATATTAGCCCTGTAAATACCAGTATAGTCTTTCGACCATTCAGGACCATTTATGTCGAGCCAATCCTGAAACCTGTCCAATTGCTTCAAACCGTTATCTGAAGTACCTCCACCGCCAAAGCAGTCGTCTGACGCGCACTCTGAGTTAAGCGTCAAGTACCCAACTCCGTCTAAATCTAACACACTGTATGTCGCCACCAATGCCGCAAAGGCATCTGCAGGCGTTTTATAAAATTGCTCAATCCCCTTTGATG
>JBIOHE010000420.1:0-3613 GCA_044448725.1 Sphingobacteriales bacterium
ACATATATTTTTGTTGATTTTATTTCACTTCATTTGTGAAACTTACATTATGATGTGTTTTTTTTAAATTCTGCTATTGATACACTTAGTATCGAAGGTGGATTTTGAATATAAGGCGACAAAACTCATAGCGACTTATGATTGGATGATCCGAAATAATAATGCTTTAAAAAGGCTGAAAATGCGAAATTCGGACATCGTTTCCTTGCCCCCCACCCTGCGGGTAGATGAAATACATGAATGATAATTGGCTGGGGTACTACCAGGCCCCGAGCTAAAAAAAGAATGGTAAGCAGGAATTTTGAGCTAATATTTAAGTGGTTTGATCACTGTTCTTGCGACGATAAATATGCTTACGTGTGACTGGATAAAGCAATATAGTAGATAGAATAATAAGCGCGCCAACCCAAAAACCTATGGTCATTTTGTTCATGTCCCTGAAAAAAACAAAGGACAGCAAAATACCATAAACGGGCTCAAGGTTTGTTATCAGCGCTACCCTGAAAGCGGAGAGTTCTCGCATTACAGCTACTCCGGCAACGTATGCAAGCGAGGTGCAGATGGTGCCTAAAATGAGCAGGTAACCGATGTCGGAGTTTGAAAGTAACATGGTGCTGTTAAAACCGCCGGTAATAAACAGATAAATAGTTATCCAGAAAAAGGCGCCCGTGAGCTCATAAAATGCGATTACCGGGGCCTCCGTTTTTTTTACCTGCCTTGAATTAATAATGGAGAAAAGACTTGCAAAAACGGCGCTGACTAAACCGGCTATAATACCCTTAGTGTATTGTGTCTCGAATTTGAAAATCAAAATAATGCCTGCTACGATCAAAGTGCCGGCCAATATTTCGAGTCGTGAGATACGTGTTTTATTGATCAGGGGCTCAAATATCGCAGTGAATAAAGTGATGGACGAAAGGCAAACAAGCGTTACCGGGACGGTTGATAATTTGATTGAAGCGAAGAATAACACCCAGTGCCCGCCTACCAGCGCGCCGGTAAATATGAGCCGTAAAAACGTGTCCCGGTTTACGATGAAGGTAGTTTTATAAAACTTAAAATACAGGAATAGTGACACCGCAGCAATGAGCACCCTGTACCACACCAGGCTTACCGCAGAAACACTGATGAGGGCGCCCAGGATGCCGGTAAACCCCCATATAAAAACAGTGAAATGAAGGATGACAAGGTTTTTGTTTATCCCTTTTGGAGCGTTTATCCGGTCCATTATTTTGGCGCTTTTGAAAGCAAATATAAGCCAACCAAACCAAATAAACCGTTGGGTAAGCACACGGCAATTATCGGTGGAAAGTCTCCTTTCACCGCAAATACGAGCGCAAATTTATCCACTATAATATAGGCGAAACAAAGAAAAATACCTATCCCTAAAGGTAATCCTATGCCGCCCCTTACCCTGCGCGAGGATATAGATACGCCGATCAATGTGAGCACAAAAGATGATAGCGGATAAATAAAGCGTCGGTATTTCTCATATCTCATTTCCTTTAAAGCGCCGGTCCCCCTTATTTCTTCTTTTGTGATAGCCCTGCTAAGGTCGCTGGTTGACATAGCCGAATACTGATTGTCATATTGTATAAAATCAGTTGGGCGCATATCTAAAACTGTATCTTTTTGCTTAAGTGCGCCATCTACCCATTTTTCTTTTAATCCGTTAACATATTTGATCTGATAGGCTTTAATTGACCATATTCGTTTGAGTGAATCGTATGTAATTGTATTAGATGTCAATTTTTCTTTAAGCTGATCACCGTCGAATTTTTCAAGTACAAACTGGTAGCCGGTATGAATTGTGGGGTCATAAGCCTGGAGATAGACAAAGGTATGCTTATCAAGTTGAATATGTACCTCGGCTTTGGTAGGGTCGTCCGCGTTAAATCCGTGGGAATTTTCGTAGGTTATTTTAAGCCGGTTGGTAAAAGGGATCAGGTAGATATTTGCAAAAAAGGACACCACAAATATCAATGTGGCACATATAAAATAGGGCCTTAAAAAGCGGTTAAAACTGGCCTTTCCGCTCAGTATCGGCACTATCTCGGTTTGGTTGGCCATCTTTGCCGTAAAGTAGATCACCGCCAGAAAATTAATTAACGGCGATAATAAATTTATATAAAAGGGAATGAAGCCGGCATAATATTTAAAAGCAATCTCCTGTATCGTCGACTGGGTTTTTAAGAAGTTATCCAGGTGTTCCGAAACATCAAACACCACCGTAACTATCACAAAAATCCCCAGGGTAAACACAAAAGTACCCAGGTATTTTTTTATGATATACCGGTCAATAACCATTAAATATTTGTTTAAAAAAGCTTTCATTTATAGTCTTTGTCCTAAACGGTTAACCATTATGTTTTTCCAGTTATAAAATTCGCCGGCGATAATTTTCTTACGCGATTCAGTTACCAGCCACAGGTAAAAATGCAGGTTATGCAAGGTAGCGATCTGTGCCCCCAACATCTCCCCCGAATGAATTAAATGCCGTAAATAAGCCTTGGAATAGGCGGTATCAGCAAACAGGCTGCTGTCTTCTTCAATCGCCGAAAAGTCATTTTTCCATTTTTCATTTTTGATATTTATGATACCTTCTTTTGTAAAAAGCATACCATTGCGCGCGTTCCGGGTTGGCATTACACAGTCAAACATATCAATTCCAAGGGCAATATTTTCCAATATATTTACAGGTGTCCCAACACCCATTAAATAACGTGGTTTTTGCTCCGGTAATATATTACATACAATTTCAGTCATGGCGTACATCTCTTCGGCAGGTTCGCCTACCGATAAACCGCCGATGGCATTGCCCTCGCGCTCATAAGATGCGATAACTTCAGCCGAACGTACGCGCAAATCTTTATATACCGAACCCTGTACAATCGGGAACAACGTTTGGCTGTAACCATACTTTGGCCCGGTGCTGTCAAAGCGCTCGCAGCAGCGTTTAAGCCAGCGATGGGTCATTTCAATTGACTTTTTTGCGTACTGATATTCGCAGGGATAAGGTGTACATTCATCAAAAGCCATGATGATATCGGCGCCAATTACGCGCTGAATGTCCATCACGTTTTCGGGGGTAAACAGGTGTTTTGACCCATCAATATGCGAGCGGAAGGTAACCCCTTCTTCCTTTATTTTTCGCACCTCTGTTAATGAATACACCTGGTAACCGCCACTATCGGTTAAAATCGGGCCATCCCAGCCAATAAAGCGGTGAAGGCCGCCTGCGTTTTCAAGGGTATTTAAGCCAGGCCTTAAATATAAGTGATAGGTATTGCCTAATATAATTTGGGCCTGTATATCATTTTTAAGCTCACGCTGATGAACTGCTTTTACGGTACCCGCGGTACCCACAGGCATAAATATTGGTGTTTGTATAACCCCGTGGTCAGTTGTGATCTCGCCTGCCCTGGCTTTCGAAAGCGGGTCTTGTGCTGTTAAGTTGAATTTCATTTATAAGGACACAAAATTAGCATAATTTTGCATGGGTTGTAATAAGTTATAGCTGTTGAACATTGGTATAGCATATTAATGTAATAAAGATAAAAATGTTGTGCTCAATGGCAGGGAAATCGCTTTTAAAACATTGAAATCCCAAGGA
>JBIOHE010000421.1:0-3592 GCA_044448725.1 Sphingobacteriales bacterium
ACATTAAGCTATGCCAGACCTGCTAACGCACAAACAGTGGCCGACCGCGTAATTACCATGAAGCTTAATCATGTAACATTACGCAATGCGCTTGCACAAATTGAAGACAAGGGCCAGTGCAAATTTGTATATGGCGAAAATGTATTGCCTTTAGCTGACTATGTATCTATAGATGTGAAAAAACAGCCGCTTGGCAATGCCTTATCTGTCTTACTTAAAGCATATCCGGTTAATATTGAATATTCGGGTATCTATGTTTTGATCAAAACCAAAAAGGAAGCACAAACAAAAAACGCCGGTACAATCACAGGCACGGTTACGGATGCCGCTACAGGTGAAACCCTGGTGGGCGTAACGGTAACTGTAAAAGGCGCCGGCCAGTCGGCAATAACCGATGCAAAGGGCAGATACAGTATAAAAGCACTCAATGAAGATGCTGTTTTGGTGTTTTCATACATCGGCTATAC
Organism: Sphingobacteriales bacterium; assembly: GCA_044448725.1. GTDB lineage: Bacteria > Bacteroidota > Bacteroidia > Sphingobacteriales > Sphingobacteriaceae > Mucilaginibacter. The sequence continues at coordinate 468 of JBIOHE010000421.1, forward strand.
TGCAAAAGAGGTGGTTGTTGGTTCACAAACACATATTGATGTTACACTGTCTGCCAGCGTTTCGGCGCTTAACCAGGTGGTGGTAATTGGGTATGGAACGCAAAAAGGCCAGGATATTAGTTCGTCAATAGCTTCTATAACGCCTGATAAAGCAGATAAAGGGGCTACTAATGATCCCTTTAAGTTATTGCAGGGAAGGGCTACGGGCGTAAACGTACTTACACCTTCGGGCATACCCGGTACAAAACCTATAATTCTGGTACGCGGTACAGGTTCTATCAGCGGCGCCAGCTCGCCATTATATGTAATAGACGGAGTGCCTTTTGAAACTGCGCCAAATCTTAATCCTGATGATATTGAATCTATGGATGTATTAAAAGATGCTGCGGCATCGGCAATATATGGCTCAAGGGCAAACAGCGGCGTGGTAATTATCACTACAAAAGCCGGCAAAGATGGCAATACCCAGGTAAATATAACCGAACATATCGGGACCGGAACTATTTTTCATGATATTCCGATGGCTAACTCAGCTCAGTATATTGCAGTGATGCAGGATGCAGTAAAAAACTACAATACAGAAAAAGGCGCCAGCCTGACGCTGTATGTGCCGCCTGTTATAAATGAAACAAACTGGGTGAAACAAATTTCAAGAGCATCGGCAATCAATAATTCCTTTGATATCAATCTGTCGGGAGGAAATAAAACCACTGACGTTTTTACGTCTTTCGGTTATTACGGCCAGCAGGGTATTCTTAAAAACAGCGACTATAATCAGTACAATTATCGTTTAAACATAAACCACAAGGCAAGTAAATATATTACCCTGCATGCCAACTTATCCGGTGATTATACAGAGCAACGATTGCTGGAAGAAGGTAACACCGGCTTGAAAGTATTATATACGGCAAGGGAAGAACAACCCTGGTACGGGCCATACAATGCCGACGGCAGTTATGCGGTAAATGGCGTAAATGGCATTATCCGTCATAACCCGGTTATGTTGATTAATGAAGAAATATGGAAAACCAATACAACAGAGGGCATTGGAAGGGTTAGTTTAGATATTACGCCTGTAAAAGGATTAACTTTCACGCCGTCTGTAAGCGCCTTTGGTTCTTTATTCAATAACAATAAAAAACTAACCGACAAAATGGTAGCCAGAAATGTAACAGCAGGTAACGGCGCCATTTTAACGGACAGGAATTTAGCATTCAGGTATGTTCTGGACGATATCCTGAGCTATAAAAACAATGCCGGAAAACTAAACTACAGTATATTGGCAGGACATTCATTTGAAAAATACACTAATGACCAGTTAGGTGTTTACAGCAGCAATTACGCTAATGCAGCTTATCCGTCGGCAAACCTTAATGCCGTAAATGCCGGTACTAATATCTATCCTGATGTTATTGGGTATGATTCTTATGATCTGGACAGCTATTTCGGAAGACTGTCATTGGACTACGATAACCGGTACCTTTTAAATGTGAGCTTACGTACCGATGGTTCTTCAAAATTTTCGGCTAATCAGCGTTACGGCACTTTCCCGTCGGTTTCATTAGGATGGCAGGTATTGAATGAGGCATTTATGAAAGATAGTCCCGTAAGGAATATATTTTCGGAATTAAAATTAAGAACAAGTTACGGTGTAACCGGAAGCCTTGCCGGTATAGGCAGCTATGCCAACCAATCTTTAGTATCAGGCGGTAATTCGTACAATAACCAGGGGGGATTGGTTGTTACACAAAACGCCCAGAACCTTACCTGGGAAAAAGCAGGGCAGTTTGATGTTGGCGCAGATATAGAATTGCTTAACGGGCGCATTGGTTTTACCGCAGATTATTTTTATCAGAAAACCACTAACCTGTTGTTCAACAAGCCTGTATATGCCACCACAGGATTTACCTCGATGGCTGCTAATATAGGCGCATTACAAAACAAAGGTTTAGAGTTAGCTGTAAATGCCAAAATACTAACCGGTAAATTCAAATGGGATGCATCGGTTAACATTACTTTTGTAAACAATAAATTACTGTCGCTGTATGACGGAAGCCAGCAGTATATTATTCCGGCTACCGGAAGTAATTTATTAGGCGGCGGTACTGGCATACACGCCCTTATTGACGGTAAACCTATCAGCTCCTTTTATTTATTGAAACAGGTAGGTATTTATCAATACGACAGCGAGGTGCCTGCTAAGTTATATGCAAAAGGCGTTAGGGCCGGCGATATAAAATATCAGGATGTTGACGGCGATGGTGATATTACTGCCGCCGACAGGCAATATGCCGGGAAGGCTACCCCCGATTACTACGGTGGTTTTAATACTTCAGTAAGCTATAAAGGCTTTGATCTGAGTTTGTTCGCGCAGTATTCAGTTGGCGCCAAAGTATATGCTTCGTGGAAAGGCGGCAGCCCCGAAGGTGTTGAATCATTAGGTAATACCTATTCAACCGCTACATTAAATGACGGCAGCAAAGCTGAACAGTTTTATAATATCGACGCCTATTCAGCAACACATTACTGGACTGGCCCCGGCACAAGTAATTTTATGCCGAGATCTGTAAGGGGAGGTGTATTTACCGGATATACCAACGGTTACAATGAACAACCATCAACCCATTTTTTAGAAAACGGATCGTATTTAAGGTTAAAAACATTAACGCTGGGCTACAATGTCCCTGCTGATATTTTAAAAAGATATAGTATTAGCGCCTTAAAGGTTTTTGCATCGGTTGACAACCTGTGGACTATAACAGGGTACGACGGCTATGACCCTGAGCAATCTTATGTTACCAACCCGGGCGATCCGAATTACGGAGTGGATTTTGGCCTGCAATCATCATTAAGAACCATCCTTTTTGGATTTAATTTAAAATTTTAATCATACATAAACACAGTGATTATGAAAAAGAGTAAGAAATTTATTGGTTTAATTTGTTTAACCATTACTATATGGGGTTGTACCAAACAGCTAAACCTTTCCCCGCAAAATGCTGTGCCTGTCAGCTCGCTTGGTATTAGTGATATACCGCAGTTACGGACCGGCATGTATGCCGCCATGGAAGATGTATTGTTTAACTTCTGGTTCGATTTTGATAAAAGAGGGGGAAATTTACAGG
>JBIOHE010000422.1:0-3581 GCA_044448725.1 Sphingobacteriales bacterium
ATTAAGTATGCTAACTATAGGTCAAAAATTCCCTCAATTTTCTAAAACAGCAGTTGTTAGTATTGAGAAAGGTAAGGAGTTCGAAACAATCACTTCTGATTTCCTTGTAAACGATGAAAACGTTTGGACAGTAATTTTTTGGTGGCCAAAGGATTTTACTTTTGTATGCCCTACCGAAATTGCTGAATTCAACAAAAACTACGGCGAATTCCGCGACCGCGATACCCGCCTTATCGGAGCTTCAACCGATACCGAGTTTGTTCATGCTGCATGGAGAAGAAACCATGATGACCTGCGCGACCTGAAATTCCCGATGCTGGCTGATACTTCAAAATCGTTGGCAGAAGAACTGGGCATTTTAGAGCCTAATGAAAAAATTGCTTACCGTGCTACTTTTATTATCGACCCAACCGGCATTATCCGCTGGGTATGTGTAAACGACCTGAGCGTTGGCCGTAACGTAAAAGAAGTTTTGCGTGTGCTTGACGCCTTGCAAACCGACGAGCTTTGCCCTTGTAACTGGGTAAAAGGTGAAGAGACTTTAACTGTTTAATAAATTAACACTGAAAGTCCCCGCATCTGAACTGGTGCGGGGATTTTTTATACCCACAGACCCTGAAAAAATGAACGAATCGACTGAACTGATTATAGAAATACTGCAAAGCCTGGGCCTTGATACAACCTATCGTACAGAGAGCCTGACACTGCTTGAAAATGGGGAATCACGCTACCTGCGCGACATGAAGCTTAATCTTACCAGTACACTTACGTCCGAACACCTCACCGCCAAAGAATGCGCCCTGCTTGGCCTTTCGATAGCTGTTAATAACAACAATACGGTTTTAACCAGGTTTTTTACCCGCTGCGCGCATGAGCAGGGTGCCGCGGCTGCCGAAACAGCGGAAGCTGCAGGCTGCGCATCATTACTGGCCTCAAACAATGTGTTTTACCGCTTCCGTCATTTTACACAAAAAGAAAAATATACGCAGTTACCGGCCCGTATCCGCATGCAACTGATGATGAAACCCGTAACGGGGAAAGAATTTTTCGAGTTGCTCAGTCTGGCGGTTTCTGCCGTAAACGGTTGCGAAATGTGCGTAAACGCCCATGAAGACTCGCTCATTAAGCTTGGCACTACTGAAGAACGCATTTTTGACGCCATAAGGATAGCCTCGCTGGTGACCGCCACCGGAAAAATAATATTTTAACCGGTTTTGCATTCCAAAAAATGGAATTAGCGATATATTAGCAGGTAAAATTGCTTTATATTCCCGGTTAAAATAAATGGTTAAAATTCTTATCATTATTCCGTGTTACAACGAGGGGAATTCGATTCCAATGCTGCTGGAGCAACTGCTGCTGCTGAAACTGCCACCACGTTATACCATGGAAATAGCGGTGGTGAATGATTGCTCGGATGATGATACAAAAACAATAGCAGAACTTTACCCTGTTATTGTGCTCGACCTTCTGGTAAACCTGGGTATCGGCGGCGCAGTGCAAACCGGCCTTTTATATGCACAGCTGAACGGGTTTGATTTGGCTGTCCAGCTGGATGGCGACGGGCAGCACCCGCCATCGGAGTTGCTGAAACTTATAGACTGTTATGAAAAAACCGGCGCCAATATTGTTATTGGCTCACGGTTTTTGGAGGATGGCGGGTTCAAATCGTCATTTGTCCGCAGGCTTGGCATCCGTTATTTTCACTGGCTCAATAAACTGTTTACCGGGAAGAATATTTACGACAGCACTTCGGGTTTCCGGCTATTTGACAGGGATGCTATTGCCATTGCCGCTGAAAAATACCCGGATGAATTTCCCGAACCTGCTTCATTGGTATTGTTCTCAAAATCGGGGCTCTCGGTACAGGAAACCCCTGTAATTATGCGCGAACGTGTTGCGGGGAAGTCCTCAATCCGTAATTTTGTTTCTCTATATTATTGCATCAAGGTAACCATCACCATGTGGTTTTTATTTGTCCGAAAAACTTATTGAATATGGCCAGGATACAGCTCATTACCATCATTATTAACATTTTATTTATCGCCTACGTTTCGAGGCTGATTATCAAAGGAAAACTGCGCGAAGAATATGCCATAGCCTGGTGCGTATGCACTTTTGTACTGGTACTTTTTTCTTTCTGGCGCGACGGGTTAACGCTGATGGCTAAAATATTCGGCATTTTTGACCCGCCAAATCTTGTTTTTACTGCTTTCATCTTTATTATCCTCATTTATCTGCTGCATTTGTCGGTGGTAAGTTCAAAATCACACCATAGTATCAACAGGCTTACCCAGGAAATTGCATTGCTGAAAGAGAAAATAAAAAAAGAGGGGAAAGATGAACCCGGTGTTTGATGAAATTATTTAACAGGTATATTTTTAATGGACCACATACAATGCCCCGTTTGCGGCAATCCGTCGAAACTGAAATTTAAACTAAAGTTTAATGTATATAAATGCCCGCATTGCGGCTTATATACTTCCGATGCGGGTTTCGATTTTTCATTCAAATCAAACCTCGCTTTGGGGCCGCGCGAAGTCGGTTTAAAAAAATTGAGGTTCAAAAATTTTGAAACTATAATAGCGGAGCTGAAAAACCTTAAAGGCAGCGACATTAAGGGGCTTGAAATAGGAAGCGGTAACGGTTGGTGGTTAAAGGTTTGCCGGGAACATGGTATTGATTGTGTTGGGATAGAGCCGGAAAAATCGCACCAGAATTACCACGAGGCGAACGGACTGAACGTTTTTTACGGATTTTACCCTGATACACAAATTAAAAATGAAACAGGGTACGACTTTATTATTTTTAACGATGTGTTTGAACATATTAAGGCTATTGACGCCCTAACCATTAGCCTTAAACAGGACCTCGCAGAAGAAGGCCTGCTGATTATAAATATACCCATGAGCGATGGTTTTTTTTACAAAACGGCCATGCTGCTGAATAAGTTTGGCATTAGTTCCTATCTGGAACGGATGTGGCAGTTTTATTTTCACAGCCCCCATATAAATTATTTTAATCAGAAAAACCTGGAGGCGTACATGAACCGGCATGGCTTTACAAAGCAGGCCGGTCATAAATTAAGTTCCATAGATTTCTCTAAGGTAAAAGAAAGAATCAAATCTGACAGCGGGGTCGGTAAACTTAAAGCCATGATGCTGACGTTGGGGCTGCAATTGCTAAAACCGGTGGTCCTGTTATCAAAACCGGATATCAGGGTGTTCTTTTTCAGTAAAAATAAGCCCGCTGCACCGTTAGGCTGATTTATGGCATTTCGTCGGTGAAGTTAATTTCGCTTTCTGATAATTATGTAAAGTTTCTAATTTTTTTAATTCGAATAGAATGCCCCGCCAGTTGGCGGATTACCGCTTTGTAGAAAATGGAAACACAAGCAATTTGTGCCCCTGGACGGGGCACAATCATAAATTTTATGCTAATTCTACAATCGAGTAGGAAGTAAGGGATTATTTCCCTTACTGTCCTCTCACACCACCGTACGTGCCGTTCGGCATACGGCGGTTTGTCAGAATAATGATAGCTGTGCTTCTGCTTTCCAATGGTAAGTGTTGTAAAATCCA
>JBIOHE010000423.1:0-3577 GCA_044448725.1 Sphingobacteriales bacterium
GAGTATGAAGTATGGATTCTCCAAAAGCTTGTTAAAAAGATTTTGTGAAAGCATCGGAATACAGTACCTACATTTTCCAGAAGTCGGAATAGAATCTAACCAAAGGCAGGAATTGAATTGCCAAAAAGATTATGATAACCTTTTCAAATTATATAAGACCACCAATTTAACCAAGACTTCAAAAACACAGTCTGCTATATTTGACATTCTCAAATCAAATAAAAGAATAGCACTTACCTGCTTTGAAGCAAATATATGTCAATGTCATAGAAAACCCCTCGCCGAGGCAATCGCATCTCTGCCTGGTTTCAATTACGAGCTTAAGCATATCTGAATATGGCATTGACAAGAGTTCTGATTACCGTTAAAACTTATCCCACCTTATCCACTAAATATGATGAATTGGTTTGTACAGCGGGATTTAGAGAAGATGGAACGTGGATTAGGATTTACCCGGTTTCCTTTCGAAAAAAGAGCTATGATGAACAGTACAAAAAATACGATTGGGTTGAGCTGGATTTGGTTAAAAACACTTCGGATTTCCGGCCTGAAAGCTATCGACCTCACTCCAGTGATTCAGAAATAAAGATTGTTGGCCATATTGACACTAAAAATAATTGGGCTGAACGCAAAACCATTGCTTTGGGCAAAGTGTATTACAATTTATCCGAACTTATTGCGGAAGCCAAGGATAAAAACACACGTACATCATTGGCTGTTTTTAAGCCAGCTTCTATTAAAGAATTTAAAATTGAAGCGGTTGACCCTAATTGGGATAAAGACAAACTCGCAAAACTGCAACAACTGAACTTATTCCAGACTGCTACAGATGATAAGTTTGAAGTTGTAAGAAAGCTACCCTATAAATTTTCTTATGTGTTTACAGACAATCAAGGCACAGAAAGTAAAATGATGATCGAAGATTGGGAAATCGGGATATTATATTGGAAGTGCTTAGCTAAATATGAAGGAAATAAAGCAAAAGCATGTGCTGATGTACAAAACAAATATTTTGAGGATTTTGCCAAAACTAAAGATTTACATCTGTTTTTAGGCACAACACAAGTTCATCATCACGTATCCCACAATCCATTTATGATCATCGGCACTTTTTATCCTAAATTGGAAATTCCAGAACCCCCATCAATACAAACGAGTTTATTCTAATCTGAAATTCCAGTCTGTTATCGGTATTTCATCAGTCCCGCAGAAAGTCTTCGGAGACTGAATAAATCCTCATTCCCAAAAAACCAAAATCAAAGCAATCGCCAGCAGCGCAGGCAATGCCTGGATAAAGAAGACTCTTTTGCTAACGGTTGCCGCACCATAAATACCCGCAATACCTACACAAGCTAAAAAAAACAGACTTACATTGTGCTGCCATTCGGGCTTGGCTATAAGCAGGGCCCAAATTAATCCGGCTGCAAGGAAGCCATTGTACAGGCCCTGGTTTCCGGCCATAACTTTGGTTTCTTTAAACTGTGCGGCAGGGATGGTTTTAAAAACTTTTGGCCCTTTGCTTGTCCATGCAAACATTTCCAGGTATAAAAAATAGGTGTGCAAAACGGCCACCAGGCCAATCAGTATTTTAATAAGGATTTCCATCTTCAGGGTTTGGGGATAAATATAAAAGAATTAGCTGAAGGCTGAAAGCACAAAGCGTAAAGCTTTTTCATTTCTTCTGCTTTTGGCTTTCGGCTTTTAGCTTCCCGCAACCGGCAACTCCACAAAAAAGGTTGTGCCCTTGCCTGGCTCGCTTTCGAGCCAGATTTTACCACCGTGCGATTCGATAATTTGTTTGCTGATATATAAACCCAAACCAAAAGGTTGTTCGCCCTTTGTTCCCGGGCGCATGGCCGAAGTGAAGGGATCGAATATTTTACTTTGAATATCGGCAGCAATGCCAAGGCCGGTATCAGTTACTGTTATCAATACTTTATCAGCCAGTTTCCTGCTTTCAATACGGATCGGGGTGCCTTCGGGACTAAATTTAATGGCATTAACAACAAGGTTATTTATCACGCGCCATAATTTCTCACGGTCGCCTATTACCTTAACAGGAACATCGCTGGTTAACGTAAGCGGCTGGTTTTTGTCTTTTGCCCTGAAAATTAGCAGGTTTACGCATTGCCCGAGTAACTCGCCCAGGTCGAGTTCTTCTATTTTTAATGTTTGCTGCTGATCCAGATCGGTTTCCAAAAGATCATTGATCAGGTCGAGCGAGTTTTTGCTGCTTACCTGTACCAGTTTCATCAGCTCCTTCATATCAGCCGGCAGCTTCTCATCCGGCTGCAGCATGCCGCTGATAGTATAAATAGCGCTGATAGGGTTACGCAGATCGTGCGCTACAATTTTAATCAACCTGGCATAATCCTTATTCATTACTTCGAGGGCCTCCATTGTTGATTCTGTCTGCTCAAACTGCATCCGTAAAGCGCCTGAAGTTTTTCGCAGCTGTTTTACATTTCGCCACAAAATAACCATCGCCACAATAGTAAGCGACAATAAAAACCCGCCCCAAAATAAAAATTTTAACTGATATGCCGATTGCAACTGAGCCGATTCGAGCTCCTGATCTTTAAGGGCATACTCAATATAATCAATACTGGAACTATTATCGGTTTTTTCCTGTGCGTCATGCAGGTTCAGCAAGGCTTTGCTGTAAAAAAAAGCGTTGGCTATGTCTTTTTTTGCTATATAAAAGGCGTACAGCTTTTTCGAGACGGACTCCATATAAACCCGGTATTGTTTCTGATCAGCAATAGTAAGCGCTTGTTTGTAATAACTTACTGCCTTAGCCGGGTCGGTAGCGGCGAACTGATCGCCCAGGTCAATGATCATATCCAGGCTCAAATAATAAAGGTTGTTTTTTATCGCCTCAAACACAGCCTGCTGTAACAGTGCTATACCCTTATCCCGCTCCCCGTTTTTTATATAATTGTCGGCGGTTAACTGCTCAATAGCAAGCAATACCCGCTTATCTTTATATTTTTCAGCAATTTTTTCGGCTTTTTTAATATAAAACTGCATCGAATCCTTCGCGAAATTGCCGGGATATAAGATCATATAATCGTACCAAACCAATGCCATGATTGAATCACGTTTTAACTTTGCGCCGGTTGAAACAGCACTTTTAAAACTGCTTATTGCTTTTTGGTCCTTACCAATTTCCTGGTAAGCCATAGCGATATTCATAATAGCCTGCACCACATCGGCGGTATCGCGGATCGCTTTATAGTGGATATAAGCCTCATTGTAGTAACGGAGGGCAAGTTGCAGATTGCCTTTCATGTCATATACAATGCCAAGGTTATTTGCAGCATCGGCATTGCCTTTGGCATATTGCAGCCTGACTGCTATGCTGCGGGCGCGTTCTGTATAAAAAAAGGTACTGTCAGCATTTTTTTCATATAGCAGTAACCCAAGCCGGTTAAGCGCATCGGCATAACGCAGGCTATCCTTTATAAAGGGTAATTGTTTTTGCAATTTCCTGATACTTTCTATTTGCCCGTAACAAACAGCGCCCCATAACAACAAAAAAGAAAAAAGCGCCGCCAGTTTTTTCATGATATAAAAA
>JBIOHE010000424.1:0-3549 GCA_044448725.1 Sphingobacteriales bacterium
GCCGTATACCGGTTGTAACCATGGCAATATTTTTCTGGTTGCACATTTCAACTGACAGTTTATCATTTATTGAACCGCCGGGCTGCAATACGGCTGTAATACCTGCCTCCGCCGCTAACTCAACACAATCAGGGAAAGGAAAAAATGCATCCGATGCCATAACCGCGCCTTTAAGGTCAAATCCGAAGCTTTCAGCTTTAATAATAGCCTGTTTCAAGGAATCAACCCTCGAAGTTTGCCCCACGCCACTCGCCATCAGTTGATTATTTTTTGCAAAAACAATGGTGTTCGACTTGGTATGCTTCACTATCTTGTTGGCAAAAAACAAGTCTTTCAACTCATGTTCAGTCGGTTTTGCATTTGTAACTGCTGTCATTTGTTCCGGCCCCTCTATTATCGCGTCCTTATCCTGCTCAATAACTCCGTTCAGCAATGTCTTAAATTGCTTCACCGGCAATTCAACGGGCTGACGGATCAGTATAATACGGTTCTTTTTCTCTTTTAGTATCGCGATGGCCTCATCTGTGAAAGCCGGGGCTATTAAAACCTCGTAAAATATTTTACTGATCTCTGCCGCAGTTTCCGCATCAATCTCATCATTGGCAATAATTACCCCGCCAAAAGCCGATACCGGGTCGCAGGCCAGTGCATCAATCCAGGCTTCTTTTATAAAGTTACGCGTAGCAATACCGCAGGCATTGGTATGTTTTAAAATGGCGATGGTAGGCTCGGTAAACTCATCAATCAAAGCCACCGCAGCATCAACATCTACCAGATTATTGTATGATAATTCTTTACCATGCAATTTGGTGAACATAGCATCAAGGTCGCCGTAAAACACACCCTTTTGGTGCGGGTTTTCGCCATAGCGCAAAACCTGGCTGGTTTGTATGCTTTCCTTAAAAACCGGCAGCGGTTCTTCCTGGTTAAAATATTGAAATATAGCGGTATCGTAATGCGACGAAATATTGAAAGCCTTATGTGCAAAAGCACGGCGCTGGTCGATAGTTGTTCCGCCATTTTGGGCTTTCAGGATATTTTCAAGCTCAGAATAATCTTTTTTTGATGCGACGATCACCACATCTTTAAAATTCTTAGCCGCCGCACGAATCAGCGAAATACCGCCGATATCTATCTTTTCGATGATCTCATCTTCTTCCGCATTTGATTTTACCGTTTCTTCAAAAGGGTAAAGATCAACAATAACAAGGTCTATCTCAGGGATCTCAAATTGAGCAAGCTGTTGTTCATCACCTTCAAAGTTCCTGCGGGCCAATATACCGCCAAACACCTTGGGATGCAATGTTTTAACACGACCACCCAATATAGACGGATAGGAAGTAAGATCCTCAACGGCGATAACATCAACCCCTAAATTACGGATAAATGTTTCGGTGCCGCCGGTTGAATATATGTTAACACCAAGGCGGTTTAACTCATGTATAACAGGCTCTAAATTATCTTTGTAATAAACTGATATTAAAGCATTTTTTATTTGAACAGGATGGCTCATTTACATCAAATTTTTTGAGCCGCAAAGGTAGTTATTAGAGATTAGAGATTAGAGGTTAGAGGTTAGTTTTTTTTAAATAAAAGAGCGGCATCAATTATCCGTATAATATTTGCTAACTTTGGGTATGACAACTTTGATCATTAAATCAGATTCGGACAAGAAAACGCGCTTATTAATTGAGCTGGCCGAGGAGCTTGGACTATCTGCCAGTGCAAAAGACTTTGAGGAGCTAAATATAAATGCGATAGTTAAAGGAATAGGCAGAAAAGCAACTGACGAAGAATTAACCGCTTATCTGTCTAAAGGAAGCGATGCTGAACCCATCGATTTAGAAACAGCGTTTTCTAAATACTCTGATAAAAAGTAATCACTTGAATATTCAAATTACACCTCAGGCTTTAAGTGTTATTGATGCTATTGCTGATTTTGTCGAGTCGAAGAATACACGGGGAAGTGGAAAAAGATATGCCCTGAAATTTAAATCAGCTATTGAAAAATTAGCTTTGCCAAATGTTCAGCATTCACTTTGCAATCATTCTGTTTTAGCAGCGCACAAATACTCTTGCAGCCATTTTAACGATTGGGTTATCGCTTTCAAGATTAAAGATGGCAAATTAATTGTTTATGAGATCATCCATGGGTCTTTACTTTTTTGATGAAAGCAACCTCTAATCTCTCCCTCTCAGCTCTTCATTTTCTTCAGCAAGCCCTCAATCACCCTCGGGAAATGCTGGTGTTCCAGTTGCTGGCCTTTAAATTTGATAACTTCAAGGTTATCTTCGGGTTCAATTTTAAAGCGGGATTGGTGGATGATTTCGCCTTCGTCGAACTTGTCGCTTACGAAATGGATGGTGATGCCCGATTCTTCGTCACGGGCGGCGAGCACGGCGTTATGTACATGATCGCCATACATACCTTTTCCGCCATGTTTGGGCAACAATGCCGGATGAAGGTTAATAATTCTGTTCGGGAAAGCCTTTAATAATGTTTCGGGCACCAGCCATAAAAATCCTGCCAGTACAATAAGGTCAGCCTGCAGGTTTTTTAACAGCCTGATCACCTCATCGGTTTCATAAAATTCGTGACGTGTAAATATATGAGTGGGAACCTCAAAGTTATCGGCCCGCTGCAATACATAAGCCTGCGGATTATTTGTAAGTACCAATACTACTTCCGCTTCGGCATTGCGTTTGAAATGCTCCATAATTTTTTGAGCATTTGACCCTGACCCGGAAGCAAAAATCGCAATTCGTTTTTTCATTAAAGTTATATATTTTTCAAGGCTAATTCAGCTAATCATTGCTTACCCGTTGCTCCGACGAAAACAAACAGGTACATTGAAAAACGGCCGCTTTTTACAACGACCCAAATATAAAATTTTCATCGCAATTGTTTGCCTTCAAATACAAATGAAACTCATTTTTGCGCTTTTTTGTTTAAACAACAAAAATAATGGTTTCCGGGAGCTGTTTAATGCACCCCGTTTACCTATTGGCGGACAAAACCGTATTGATAAATTGTTCTTTTAGCGGTAAGCGAATAATTCGGCTGAATACTGCCGGTCCACAGTATAAGGGAATATTGGCCAAGATTCTGTATGGAAGCGTAAGAAAATGGCGTGGAACTAGGTCCACGTCTCAAACCGGTAAGCTTACAAACAACATTAGTTTGCAGGTACAGCTGATCGCCGGTGAGCGACCATGCGGCGGCAGGCGATGTTTGGTTGTCGCAATCGAAATTGGAATAGGTGCAGGTGTTGTCGGCATTAAAAGTAAAATCTTCTTTGCAGGGAACAGGGAGCGTAGATGTTGAATCTAACTGATTGCCGGTCCAGTGAGTAACCTGCAAAGAGGTAAGCTGCCATGTTCTGCCGGTAAAAAGGGCTGCTATAGGTTTTTGCCCACTTTTTTTGCATGAATTGATAACCATGGCAATAACCAAAACCATAAAAATAAGCAAAAGGCGTTTACTTCTCATTTGTAGTATATCGGCAAAAATAGGATAATTAGTGAATTAGTGAATTAGTGAATTAGTGA
>JBIOHE010000425.1:0-3518 GCA_044448725.1 Sphingobacteriales bacterium
ATTATTATACTTCCTGTAGTGTTTGCTCCTAAAAGGAGTGTAAACAACTAATAAGTATTCTATTTAGTTTAGTAAAAAAATAAAAAGGGATTCCTAAGAGGTGTTCCTTTTTTTTATGCCCTAAATTATTTTTATCTTTTTTAAAGGCAGGTAGCCCCCATCGAAAAATATTCAATTGTTTAGAAAAAAGGCGAGTTTTGTGTAAACCCGCTATTTTTATAAGTATCGGGTTATCAATTATATATCATGTAAATTTTGAAAAAGTGTAAACCCTGTGTAAACCCTATTTTATTTGTTTATTACGTGCAGAATTCTGAACTGTGAGCGCCACCCTTATCTTTACCCGTAATTTAACCCACATAAGTCACGGAACCAAAATGTTCGCTGTTGGCTGCAGGAATTTATTGACTTCTTTTTTCTTCTAAAATGTTTTGGATATGTTATAAGAGCCTTTATGCAACGGTCAACCATTGAATTTAACAATTTTTAACATTTATGTGCCAAATTGTTGTTCCAAAAAAATGATCAACTGTTTAAGTTTGCCTGCCAAAACTAAATGGATTTAATGGAAGAAATAAATAGCAATACCGGGAATTTTTCATCAGGTGATGTTACCGGAATTTCATCTTATTCAACAGATATTAGAGCGTTGAATGAAATGATTCAAAGAGAAAGCGCCTTTATTGACCTCCTGAAAATGGAGATGGATAAAGTTATAGTGGGCCAAAAATACATGGTTGAGCGCCTTTTAATCGGTTTATTGGCAGATGGCCATATACTGCTTGAAGGTGTGCCTGGTTTAGCAAAAACGCTGGCAATTAATACACTCTCAAAAGCCATCAGGGCTGACTTTAGCCGTATCCAGTTTACGCCCGATCTGTTACCCGCCGATTTGGTTGGGACAATGATCTACAATCAGAAAAAAGAGGAGTTTATAGTTAGAAAGGGACCGATATTTTCAAATTTTATCCTGGCAGACGAGATCAACCGCGCACCTGCGAAAGTGCAAAGCGCATTGCTCGAAGCTATGCAGGAAAGGCAGGTTACCATTGGCGACACTACTTTTGCCCTGCCAACGCCCTTCCTTGTACTGGCTACACAAAATCCGATAGAGCAGGAGGGGACTTATCCTTTACCAGAGGCACAGGTTGACCGCTTTATGCTGAAGGTTGTTATCGGCTATCCGAACAAAGAGGATGAAAAAAAGATCGTCCGCGCCAATATTGCGCCGCAGGGAATGCTAAAACCGAATGCAATTGTTCATCCTGATGATATCATCAAAGCAAGGAAGGTTGTGCGGGAAGTTTATATGGACGAAAAAATTGAGCAATATATTATTGATATTGTTTTCGCTACCCGTTATCCCGAACAGTATAAACTGGCGAATTACAAAAACCTGATAAGCTTTGGGGCTTCGCCAAGGGCCAGCATTAACCTGGCTTTGGCATCCAAGGCTTACGCGTTTATAAAACGCAGGGGTTATGTAATTCCTGAAGATGTAAGGGCAATTTGCCATGATGTTTTAAGGCACCGTATCGGGCTCACTTATGAGGCGGAAGCCGAAAATATGACTACCGAAGATATTATTACAGGGATATTAAACGCTGTTGAAGTACCTTAATTAGAAGAGTCAAGAACCAAGAGCCAGGGCAAAAGAAAGGGAGTTGAATCAACATTGAAGATCAGTGTATTTAAAGCGTTTTAATCTTGATTCCTGATTCTTGTCTCTTGATTCTAAATTCGCATCAAATAAACAATGGCAAAAGATACCAAAGAACTGCTAAAGAAAGTAAGAAAGATAGAGATCAAAACCCGGGGTTTAAGTAACCACCTGTTCTCGGGCGAATACCACTCTGCTTTTAAAGGCAGGGGTATGGCTTTTAGCGAAGTGCGCGAATACCAGGTTGGCGACGAGATCAGGACTATTGACTGGAACGTTACCGCCCGTTTTAATCATCCTTACGTTAAGGTTTTTGATGAAGAAAGGGAACTTACCGTAATGTTGCTGATGGATGTGAGCGGGTCTGAGAATTTTGGAACCATCAATCAGCAAAAACAGGATTTGGCCACCGAGATTTGCGCGGTACTTGCTTTTTCAGCGATTCAGAACAACGATAAAGTAGGGGTGATTTTTTTCAGTGATAAAATTGAGAAGTTTATCCCGCCGAAAAAAGGCAGGAGCCATATCCTGATGATCATAAGGGAACTTATTGATTTTAAGCCTGAAAATAAAGGAACCAATGTGGCCGAAGCGCTGAAATATTTTACCAGCGCTATAAAAAAGAGGTGTACAGCCTTTGTTATTTCTGACTTTATGAGCCCGGCCTTTGAGACAGAACTAAAGATTGCCAATAAAAAACACGATATTATTGCACTAAGGCTTTTCGACAAGCATGAAGAGGAATTTCCTGACCTTGGACTTATTCCTGTAAAGGATGAGGAATCGGGCGAAATATTGTGGATCAATACCGGTGATAAAAATGTGCGCAATGCTTTTAAGGCGGATGCTTTAAGGCGAAATGCGCAATTAAAAGAGGTTTTCAGTAAGTCGGGTGTGGATGCGGCCGATATTGGCACACATGAATCTTATGTTAAACCATTAATGACCTTATTTAAAAAACGGGAAAGCAGACGATAATAAAATGAAGAAACTGTTTTTTAGCTATATTCTTATTCCACTTTTGTTTTTAGCGGGCTTTAATTTTAAAGTGGCTGCACAAAACGTACAAGTAGAAGCAAAAATTGATCAGACAACCATCAGGATAGGTGACCAAACCAAGCTGCGCCTGACAGTTCATCAGCCCGTTAAGGAGCAGGTTAATTTTCCGAAGTTAACTGATACTATAACCGGGAAGGTGCTTGTTGTAAGCGCCGGTAAACCTGATACTGCTGTTGATAAAAACAACCAGGGAAGTATTATTGTAAGTCAAACGATTACCATTACAAGTTTTGATGCGGGGACATACGTAGTACCTTCATTTGCATTTGGTACCAAGGCCGGTGTTTTAAAAACCAACGGATTAACCTTAGATGTGGAAACCGTAAAGGTTGATACCACGAAAGCTATTTATGATATTAAGCAGCCTTTAATAGTTTCTTATACATTTTTGGATTGGCTGAGGGATAATTGGTATTGGGTAGTGGGGGCAGTAATTATTGTTTTGGGAATTGTCGGGTTGATTTATTATTTAAGGAAGCGTCCAAAGAAGGAACCAGTTGTTGAAATAGCACGGCCCGGTTTACCACCTCATGTTATAGCGGTGAATAAATTGAACGAACTGCGTGATAAAAAACTATGGCAGCAGGGCGAAGTGAAGCAATACCACAGCGAACTGACGGATATTATCCGCGATTACCTGGAGAAAAGGTACCTCGTGAAAACACATGAAAAAACTACCGATGAAATTTTCGCCGGATTAAGGTACCTGGATATTACAGAGGAAAATAAAAATGAACTCCGCCAAATTTTAATGCTGGCTGACTTGGTGAAATTCGCGAAGGAAAAACCCTTGCCACCG
>JBIOHE010000426.1:0-3505 GCA_044448725.1 Sphingobacteriales bacterium
ATTTTAAGTAAATTGATCTTAACAGGTATAGTCCTCATTGTATCAGGCGGATGTACCAAGAATTTTGAATCCTATAACACCGATCCGACGGGTATAACAAACGCACAGTTACAACCTGATTTTAACAACATAGGATTATATTACCCGGGCATACAGCAGGGTATTTTTGGAGTGAACGGCGACTATCAGCTTATGCAAAATTTAAACTCTGATTGCTATGCCGGGTACTACATGTCGCCCGACCCATTCAGGGGAAATATCAATAACCAGAGTTATGCTTTGGTGGATGGCTGGAATTCACGTGTTTACGGCATTGCTTATGGAAATGTAATGGGGCCGGTAAATACCATCGCAAAAAAAGGTACCCGTACTTCAAACCCTCACTTTTGGGCAATAGCCTTAATAATGGAAGTAGAAGCCATGAGCAGGGTTACCGATTATTACGGCCCGATACCTTACAGCAAAGTTGGCCAGGGAGCTACCACGCCGTATGATTCGCAACAGGCTGTTTATAATTCGTTTTTTGCCCAGTTAGATACTGCGGTAACAAACCTGCAGACGTATATTACTGCCAACCCGGGCCTTAAACCGTTCGCGAAATTTGACATGCTTTATGGCGGAGATTATACCGAATGGGTAAAATATGCCAATTCATTGCGGTTAAGGTTAGCTATGCACCTGGTAAATATCGACCCTGCAACTGCTAAAACACAAGCGTTAAAAGCCCTTGCAAATTCAGGCGGGGTGCTTGCTACCAATGCCGACAATGCCCAGCTTTCCGGTTATGGATATTATAACGATGTATGGTGGATTGGTACCAGCTGGACTGACTTGGCAGCCGGCGCATCCTTAACATCGTATCTTACCGGGTATAATGATCCGCGTGCTTCGAAAATGA
Source organism: Sphingobacteriales bacterium (assembly GCA_044448725.1). Lineage (GTDB taxonomy): Bacteria > Bacteroidota > Bacteroidia > Sphingobacteriales > Sphingobacteriaceae > Mucilaginibacter. The sequence goes on from JBIOHE010000426.1 coordinate 899, forward strand.
TTTCTCCCGCAACAAGTCCTGCCAGCATAGCCGGGCAATATGTGGGTATCCGTGCAGGTACGCCTGTTGGCGGCAAGCCGATGTACAGCGGGTATTCTACCCCTAATTTTTCAACCATGCAGGAATATACGCCGATGATACTGATGAACGCTTCAGAAGTTTGGTTTTTGCGGTCTGAAGCTGCATTAAGGGGCTGGACTACCGAGAGTGCGCAAACTGACTATGAAACAGGGGTATCAACTTCTTTTGCATATTGGGGCGCCCCTATCGGCAGTTATTTGAGTGATAAAACCAGTACGCAGGCTAATTACGTTGACCCTCAAACGCCTCAGGCAGGAGTTGCCAATGCCAGCATCAATGCAATGTCAACCATTACCATTGCCTGGGATAATGGCGCTACCAACGAGCAAAACTTAGAGCGTATCATCACACAAAAGTGGCTTGCTGATTTTCCTTATGGTGGCTGGGAATCATGGACAGATTATCGCCGTACAGGGTATCCAAGGCTTTTTCCTGTTGTTGTCAATAACAGCGGGGGCACTATAAGTACTGCCTTACAGATCCGCAGGATACAATACCCATCCAGTGAATACACCAGTAATGCCGCAGGCGTTGCAGGTGGGGTATCATTACTTGGTGGCCCCGATAACGGTGGAACGCCTGTATGGTGGGATACCAATAAGGGGCAGGCTGTTCCCAAGAACTTTTAAGTTTTTTAGTTTTTGATCACAGGTTTTCCCGTATTAAAATAATAATAACCTTATCCATAAATGTATGATTTGATCCCCGCAATGTTTTGCGGGGATTTTTTTTGATATATTTGAATCAACCAATTTTTCTTGAACCCAAGGGCTAATTGTATTAAATTATGTTAAACCTATCAGTTATCCTGGAAGACAGCGCCAGGCGGTATCCGGCAAAACCTGCCTTTACTTTTATGGATACCACCCTTTCTTATCAGCAAGTAAATGAGGCGGCAAACAGGGTAGCAAACGGGTTAAGGGCCATTGGTATAAATACAGGCGATAAAGTGGCTTTAAGCTGCCCCAATTTGCCTTATTTTCCGATTATTTACTTTGGCATTATTAAAGCCGGGGCAATTGTTGTCCCTTTGAACGTATTGCTGAAAAAAGATGAAATTGAATATCATCTCAGCGACAGCGATGCCAAAGCCTATTTTTGTTTTGCTGGTACACCTGATTTTCCTTTAGGCGAAATCGGGTATGCCGCTTTTTCGGCGGTGAAAGAATGCCGTCACTTTTTTATGATCACGCCAAAGCCGGGGATGCCCTCAACTGTCGCGGGTGCGCAAACTTTGAGCGACGTGATGGAGGAACAATCACCGGCGTTTGAAATGCATCAAAGTAATGCGGAAGACACCTGTGTGATAATTTATACTTCGGGTACCACAGGCAAGCCGAAAGGGGCGGAGCTTACCCATTCAAATTTACTGTTAAACGCTATCGGGATATGCGACCTGATGGAAATTGATGCTGATGATGTCGGACTTATTGTTTTGCCTTTGTTCCATATTTTTGGAATGACAGTTATGATGAATGCAGGTATTTATAAAGGCCGTTCGGGTATTTTGCTAACCCGTTTTGATGCGGAAACGGTGTTTGATATGATGCAAAAACATAAGGTAACCGTTTTTGCCGGCGTGCCTACCATGTACTGGGGTTTATTGAACTATACCAACCCGAAATTCGACTATGAAAGCATTGCTAAAACCTTAAAACTATGCTGTTCCGGCGGCGCATCTTTGCCGGTAAAAGTGCTTGAGGATTTTGAAAAAAGGTTTAACGTACCCATTCTCGAAGGATACGGTATGTCCGAAGGCTCACCTGTAGTTACTTTTAACCTGCTGAAAGCGGTCCGCAAGCCGGGCTCAATAGGCAAACAATTCTGGGGTGTTGAAGTAAAACTGGTGGATGCTGATGGTATCGAGGTGCCGGTCGGGGAAAAAGGGGAGCTGCTTTACCGGGGGCATAACGTAATGAAAGGTTATTATAAAAAGCCGGCAGAAACAGCAACGGCCTTGAAAAACGGCTGGATGCATTCCGGTGATATTGCCATTAAAGATGAAGACGGTTATTTCTTTATTGTTGACCGGACCAAAGATATGATCAGCAGGGGTGGAATGAAAGTTTACCCGCGAGAGGTGGAGGAACTGATGATAAAAAATGAGGCAGTGTCGCTGGTTGCGGTGATTGGTATCCCGCATGAAGAAATGGGAGAGGAGGTGAAAGCTTTTGTTGTATTGAAAGAGGGTCATTCCATAGCAGAAATTGACCTGATAACCTGGACAAAAGAACGTATTGCGTCCTATAAATACCCCCGCTCTATTGAGTTTATAGCGGCTTTACCGATGAATGCCACGGGGAAAATATTGAAAAGAGAGTTGAGAAAATGAAAGGGGGGATTAGAATAGCTTATGGGAACTCAATTTCCTGCCTTGGAATAAACAATCCTTTCACACAATTCATATTTCGGATACATATTTGAATATGGCTTTTTTCAAAAAGCCCGGCACCGGTAAAAGCGGGCCCTCCTTCGGTGAAAACACCTCTTGTTGAATCAAAAACCTTAGTGTCGCTGTATTTGTTA
>JBIOHE010000427.1:0-3505 GCA_044448725.1 Sphingobacteriales bacterium
ATTGATTAATATTGCAGATTGCAAATAACAAAAAATAGTTACTTTTGCTAATCTGCATGAACGATCACAGTAACAATTACACCGACAATAGCTTTAACCTGTACCAGGCTTACAGTTATACTTTATTATTACAGCTTGAGGTAAACTCATTCAGCTATGCGGTTGTTCACCAAAACCGTTTATTGGTGTCGGCCCAGAACTGTGATATTGATGAGCTTGCCCACCCTAAGCAATTAAGCGAGCTATTAACCGCCACCTATAAAAAAGTGATCATAGGGATGCCCGCAACCGCATTAACCCTTGTACCCGTGAGTTTGTTCGACGAAGACCATGTGGCTGATTTTGCGCGTTTTTTGGATGTAAAAGAAAATGAAAAGGTTTTAGCCCAAACACTGGACGATCAAAACATAATCGTTTACAAAACAAATACTGAACTGGTTGGGGCTGTTGAAAAATTCAATCTTCAAAATACGGTTTATACCGCCAGGGGATGGATAAAAGCGATAGAAAAAAGCAGCCCTCCCGATAATAACCTGTACCTGGAAATTGGTAAAAATACCGTACAGTTTTTATATTTCGCCCAGGGTAAACTTCGCTTCTACAATACTTTTGAATTTAGGGATCAGGATGAACTGGCTTACTTTACAACTTTTGTTGCTGAAGAACTTAAATTAAAACCACAGCAAACCACCCTTGTATTAAGCGGCGATGTTAGTCCGGGTGATGGTAACATGCTGCGACTCGCCAATTTTTACCCTAAAATTGAAATAAACGGGTTGAAAATACTTGAACTGCCCGGACAAATACCATCACATAAAATCCTGGCGCTTGCCGCTTTATCGCTATGCGGATCATCGGAGGCACTTTAAAAGGATTAAGGCTTAACCCGCCAAAAAACCTTCCGGTACGCCCTACTACCGATCTGGCTAAAGAGGCCCTGTTCAACATACTGCAAAATCAGGTTGATTTTGAAGGCATAAAAGTACTTGACCTTTTTAGCGGGACGGGTAATATTTCCATGGAATTTGCTTCACGGGGTGCCGAACAAGTGGTTTCTGTTGACCGCAGCATCCATTGTGTCCATTATCTGAAGGACATTGCCCGCCAGCACGGTTTAAACAGCATCAAGGTTTTTAAGGATGATGTTTTTAAATACCTTCAACTGGAAACAGAACAATTCGACCTGATATTTGCTGATCCGCCTTATGACCTTAACGGGATACCGGAATTGCCAAAGGTGGTTTTTGAAAAAAATATGCTGTTGCCCGATGGGCTATTGATAGTTGAGCATCAATCCATGCAAAATCTCAGTAATCACCCGGCATTTACGGAACAGCGGAAGTACGGGCATTCGTCATTTTCATTTTTCAAACCAGCGCTTTAAAAATCATCCTGGCCTATAATATTATGTGCATTTAATTACATATTTTTGTATCAACAGCCCAATACCTCTTGACCACAAATACCCTTTTGCATGCAATTAAAAGATAATAAAAGGTATATTATTGCCGCCACTTTACTCATTATTGCCGCTTTCGTTCAATGCTACAAAACGGTTCATGACCTGCATTGGGCTTATGAACCGGATTTTGACCGTGATATTGCTTATATCCGGGGCATGCTCGACGGGCATTATGGCAAAGACCCCAATATGGCCGGTCAGTATATGTGGTATAACCCTATGCTTTTTTGGTTTGAAACAGGCGTCGTAAAAATAACCGGCTTGCCCATTAACGTAGCGGTCGCCCGGGCCGGGGCTTTTTTGAACCTCATTAACCCCATTGTGTTTTTTATAGTACTGGTGCGGTTATTTGATGCTAAAGTTGCGCTGGCGGCTTTGCTTTCCTTCCTGTTTTTAGTGTCGGGTAATTTACCCTGCTGGGGAGCGGCGACCTACTCGCCCTGGCTTATTTCGGATACTTTTTCACAGTTTTTATTTTATATCAGCATCTTTTTTTGCTACAAAGCATTTTCAGAACAGACCCTGCTTTGGTTTATAATTTTAGGCGCTTCGCTTGGCATAGCTTTTCTCGGGCACTCAGCCCCGGTTTTTATTATTATACTGATAATGATCCTGATCCAGGGCGAAAAAGTTATAAGAGCACTATTTGCCAAACAATATTCACTGGTAGGAACTTATTTTTTGCAGGGATTTATTACGATAATCCCCTTTATCATATTCGCCTTCCCATTCCTGTATTATGTTTATGGTAAATATCATCTGCATTTTATCAACAGGATCATTCTTCAATGCGCCCCCGGAATATTTGCCCGAAAGGAAACCTTTACGCTGCTTAAACTGAATGTCACTTTTTCGCTCCTCATTTCCATTGCCGGCATGGTTTGGTTTTACAGGAAATTTGAAAACCCTGTATTGAAAAAAATAATATGGAGCTGGTTTTTTGTTACCCTTGTGATGTACGTTTATGAATCCATCGTGCCGACTGCTGATAAAATATTCCATATCAATTTGCCGGATACCATACCGGCGTTTCATTACTTCTTTTATTTAAAGGCTTTACAATCCGTTTTCTTTGGGTTCGGCTTTTTATTTTTATTTAACCTGCTGATCCATAAGATAGAAGTTGTGAGAAAAACGGCTTTTACACCAGGTTTTTCGGGTACGCTTTTAATGCTGTCCATTTTATTATACATGCTGGTTTACTACCCTATTTACAGCAACCGGGTTGATTTTTCCGTTTTGAGGCAACAGGCGATAGAAAAAGGAAAGGAGAAAGATAAAATTGAGGTATATGATTTCATCTCGAAAAATATCCCGCTGGATAATGTAATGCTTTGCTCTCATGGCCTGTCGCTTTTCCCGGTAATGCCAACCGGCATAAAAATGGTTTCCATTGAGACCTATTTTTCAAACCCTTATGTGAGTTATGATCAAAGAGAAAGTGACAGGGTTGAAATGCTATCCTACCTGACCACAGGTGAGCCCGCTTCCGCACAGCAATTATTTTCAGCGTACAAGGTGAGCAATGTATTGTTAACAAATGGTGATTTTGCAAAATATAAGAAGCCTTCGTTTACAAACAGTAATGTCATTTTTAAGAATAGTTCCTACACTATTTTGTCTTTCACGGGGAATAGCGGACCAATATCAAACCGCATGTAATTTATTCCCTGAAAGGCTTATAAAACGTTTTTGTACCCAGCGCCAGCATGGCTTTATCGCCGCCGGAGTCGCCATAGCAATATATTTCGTCATATTGCGACAGATCGTAGGCTGATCTTATCCTTATTGCTTTTTCCTGGCCGTTGCAGTTTCGACCTTCTATTTTCCCGGTAAGCAGGTTATCAATCGTTTCGAGCCTGCTGGCTATTAATTGTACGCCAATTTTATCACTCCATTTTTTTATCCAGTTTTCTGCTGACGCAGACACTATTGCCACTTCAAACCCGGATTCCTTCAGCTTTCCAATTTCAGCAATTGCCCCCGGACGGATCATGGCTGGCAATACATCACTGGCAAACTTATCGCAGGCCTCCCCGAAAA
>JBIOHE010000428.1:0-3484 GCA_044448725.1 Sphingobacteriales bacterium
AATAGTTAGATCAGGTGCCATCCCATCGGGATCGATTAGCCTTATTGGATTATTTAAAACATAGTTATATGGCGACCATCTCCTGCTTATTTCCGCCAGCGGGTCTACCGTCGTCCATCTTGCAATTACAGGATCATAGAAACGAGCGCCATAATCGTATTCTGTAAAATCCTCCTGTAGCTCCTTTTTATTGTAAAGGTAAACTTATTTTTCCCATTCCGGCCTTAACCAATTGCTCGTTCAACTGCTTTAAACTATCGCCTGTAAGTGCATTGAATTTTGAATTTAACGAACTAAACGAGCTTGCCGCCTGGTTAACCGCCTCATTAACCTGCGTGGTAACCGGCATATCGCTTTCCTGCATTAAATTCATAAGGCCCAGCAACCTGGCTTGCAGGCCATTCAAGCTTTCAGCTCTTCTGTCTTTGTTGCCATTTTCCAATTTTGATGCATTGGCTTCCATGTTTTTTAACGCAGTCGCCAGATCTCCGCTGGCACCCGATAATAATTTTTCTGCCTGGGTTTGTAAACTATGCAGTTTATCAGCTTCAGCTACTGCCTGTTTGTATTCCTTGTAACATTTATCCGAAAGATCATATTGCTTTTGCAGTTCGGCTACAGGTGTTTTTACACGCGGGTCCATTTTAATTGCTATCGTTTGGGTATAAGATTTGCCATCAACCGTTAGTTTAACCGTATAAGTCCCGGTCATCACCCACGGCGAAGTTGGGTTTGGCGCAGTTTGACCATAAATGGCCGCAATGGCATAGTCGGGTTTTAAATTTAATGGTTGGGTATGCATATCCCAGATAAAGCGGTGCGCGCCTTTTGCTGCCGAAAGGATCTGCTGCGGCCTTATCCAGTATAAAGGAATATTTACCGGCGGAACCTCATAAGGCTGATCGTCGCTTTTGTAAACACGAACAAGTTTGCCCGCTGCATCCAGTATCTCCAGGCTGATGACAGATTTGGCGTCATCTTTTAAATAATAATCGACAATTGCACCATCCGGCGGGTTTTGCCCGGCAGGTTCTTCCTGCGGCAAGGGTGTATCGGTATTCATATTCCATCTTACCCGGTAGGCGGGGCCGGTTTCAAATAATGCTGTTTGTTTGCTGTCTTTAAGTTTAGCCAAATGCCTTAATGCAGTTATATCATCAAGTATCCAGAAAGAACGTCCGTGGGTGCCTACTAAAAGGTCATTATCCTTTATCACCAAATCGCGGATGGAGGTTGCGGGCATGTTAAGTTTTAACGGCTGCCATAATTCACCGTCGTTAAACGAAACGTAAACAGCCCTTTCTGTACCGGCAAATAACAAACCTTTACAACGCGGATCTTCTCTCACGGCATTTACCGGGTCGATTGGTAAGCCATTCACAATCTTCACCCATGTTTTACCGCCATCATGCGTTTTATAGACATAAGGGTTCATATCATCCAGCCTGATCTTATTTATTGCAGCATAAGCCGTTTCGTCATCAAAATGACCAGCGTCAATTAATGAAACTTTATTCCATGAGGTAATTTCAGTAGGGGTTATATTTTTCCAGTTTTTGCCGCCATCTTTCGTGATTTGAATCAATCCATCATCGGTTCCGGCCCAAATTGTATTTATGTTTTTATTGGATGGCGCTACCGTATAAATCACCCCGCGCTGCGGCATTTGCTTTAATTTATCAGTACGGTAAATCCCTACGCTTTCTGGAACTTCCCAGGTAACCCTTGTTAAATCAGGGCTTATAATATCCCATGAATTGCCGCCGTTTGTTGTTTTAAACAATACATTCCCGGCATAAAACAGACTCTTGTTATCAACAGTTGAAAATATAACCGGTGCAGTCCGCAGAAAACGATAATCGCCACGGCGGCCAATTTGCGGTGACACATTTTGAACCTGCCCGGTGCGTTTGTCAAATTTGCTGAGCTTGCCCCCGTAAATAATATTGGGGTCAAGCGGATCGGGTGCGATATAGCCATATTCTTCTGCGCCAACCGGATGCCATTCTCTGAAAGTGATCTGTCCATCGTTTCCCCTGCTTGCGATGCCTACGGAGCCGCTTTCCTGCTGCCCGCCATAAACATTATACGGGAACGCATTATCGGCGCTCACATGATAAAATTGTGCCGTCGGCTGATTATACCATGAACTCCAGGTTTGGCCGCCGTTTACTGTTATTTCGGCTCCCTGGTCACTAACCAATAAAATAATTTCGGTGTGTTCCGGATTGATCCATAGACGGTGATAGTCATCGCCGCCAGGTGCGCCGCGAATTGCCTTCCAGCTTTTTCCGGCATCTGTCGATTTCCAGGTAACCACGTTGGCAATATAAACTATATCGGCATTTTTAGGATCAACCTTGCATTCGGCAAAATCGTCCCCGCGATCCCACAAGCGGCTATCGGTGCTTTGTGCCTGCCACGATTCCCCGCCATCATCCGACCGGTATAAGCCACCGCCTTTTGTTGCATCCACACAGGCATACAGGCGTTTTGAGTTGCTTGCAGAAACGCAAAAACCAATGCGTCCCAAACCATCGGCGATTGTTGGTAAGCCCTTTGTCAAATGCAGCCACGTTGTTCCGCCGTCGGTTGATTTAAACAAACCGCTCCCAGTTCCGTCCCATTGCCCGTTTTCCCAAGGCCCCTGTCTGCCTGCCCACATATCGGCATAAATGGTATTTGAATTTTCAGGATCAATAGTTACCTGAATGGCCCCGGTATTTTCGTCGCTATACAATACTTTCTCCCATGTTTTACCGCCGTCAGTTGTGCGATAGACCCCTCTTTCGGGATTTGGACCGTAGGGATGCCCCAGGGCGGCGACAAAAACCTTATTTTCATCATTCGGGTCAATCGCAAGCCCGCCGATTTGCTGCGCATCTTTTAATCCTGTGTTAACCCAGGTTTTGCCTCCATCAACCGATTTATAAACACCATCACCCACCGAAAGATCGGGTCTCTGAATTCCTTCGCCGCTCCCGGCATAAACAACGTTCGGATTGGATGGCGCAACCGCCACATCGCCAATTGAACCTGTAGGCTGTTCGTCAAATACAGGCTGCCAGGTACGGCCGAAATCGGTAGTTTTCCAAACGCCGCCATTATTTACACCTATATAAAATACATTGGGTTGCTGAACCACACCCGTTGCGCCAACGGTCCTGCCGCCGCGGTGCGGGCCGATCATCCGCCATTGAAGCATATTATAAGCAGACGGATCAATAGTCTGGGCGCTGAGGTTAAATGAAAAAGGAAATAAAAAAAGCAGCAGCGTGATAACGTAAGAAAAGCTTTGGGGAGTGGATTTAAAGCTCATGATTTTAATATTAATTTTAAAAAAAGTAATTTATTTTTATTATTTTCTGTTTACCAGCCCTTGATACTGCACCAGATAATTTACCGAAAGACGTATTATCGTTTATGTGGGAGTGTAATTTAAACTGTGTCAGTTTTTAATTTTATTATATTTATAGGGTCAGGT
>JBIOHE010000429.1:0-3476 GCA_044448725.1 Sphingobacteriales bacterium
ATACAGGGCGAAGGGTTTCATACGGGCAAAGCCGCTTATTTTATACGCCTGGGCGGCTGTGATGTCGGCTGCCACTGGTGCGATGTTAAAGAAAGCTGGGACGCAGAACTGCATGCCCTTACCCATGCCGACCGGATCATTGAAAATGCATCTCTTTATCCTGCAAAAACGGTGGTAGTTACAGGCGGCGAGCCATTGATCTATAACCTTGAATATTTAACCGAAGGACTTCAAAAGAAGGGTATAAAAACTTTTATAGAAACATCCGGCGCTTATCCTCTGTCGGGTAGCTGGGATTGGATATGTTTGTCACCGAAAAAATTCAAGGCGCCGGGCCACCATGTAGCGGCAAATGCGGATGAGCTTAAAGTGATCATATTCAACAAATCGGATTTTGCTTTTGCAGAAGAAAATGCAAAGCTTGTTTCTCCCGGGTGCCGGCTTTACCTGCAGCCCGAATGGTCGAAATCAAAGGAAATGACCCCATTGATTGTTGACCATGTAATGAACAATCCCCGATGGGAAATATCGCTGCAAACGCATAAGTACCTGAATATTCCCTGAGTGGGTTGGAGTTGTTGTAAGGGTTGTAATTGTTGAAAGGGTTGTAATTGTTGTAAAAGTTGTAATTGTTGTAAAAGTTAAACGTCATCCCAATGACTAACGACTAATGACCAATGACCTGATGCCCCTTTTTACCTTGTTTACCCCTTCCGGTTCCTTGTTTCGGGTAAATATATGTAACTTAGAGTACGGAATACCGTATCAAAAGGAATGAAGTATATTATCTTCCCGTTTTTGTTATTCTTTTTAGCTGTTTTTGCAACAGCACAGCAGCGTCAATATTCTACTACCGACAGGCAAGCCATCAAATATTTTGCATTAGCAAACCAAAGTCTGGATGAAAACATGTACGATGATGCCATTACACAATTGCAAAAAGCTATAGAGGCAGATGACAAATTTATTGAGGCACATTCCGTCCTGGGCAATATTTACAGGATGTTACACCGGCATGAAACTGCTGTTGAACAATACCTTCGGGTAATAAAACTAAATCCTGATTATAGCAGCGCTGTTTATCTAAGGGTCGGCAATGAGGAAATTGATATAGCCCGTTATGAAAATGCGCGACAGCATCTTGAAAAATATTTAACGTACCCCGACATAACCTCTGCCAATATTTCTTATGCTCAAAAGCTGATCGCAGACTGTAAATTCAGTGTTTATGCGATGCAGCACCCGGTCCCTTTTAAGCCGGTTAATATTGGCCCCGGTATTAATACGACCGACGATGAATACAACCCGGTAGCCACAGCCGACGAAAAAACACTGATATTCACCCGACAAATCAACCACAACGAAGATTTTTATAAAAGCATAAAAGTTGACGGCAAATGGCAAACCGCCACTTATTTAAGTGACCAGATCAATACCCCTGAATATAATGAGGGTTCGGAATCTATTTCTCAGGATGGCAAAGTCTTATTTTTTAGCGGCTGTAACCGCCCCGACGGCCTCGGTCGCTGTGACATTTATATTTCGCTAAAAAAGGGTGACGACTGGGGCAAACCATTTGATCTGCCGCCACCGGTAAATACGCCGGGTTGGGAGTCGCAGCCGTCCATCAGCGCTGACGGACGAACGCTATATTTTGTAAGCAACCGTAAGGGCGGCTATGGCGGGTATGATATCTGGAAATCAACATTAACCGACAAAGGCTGGGGCGAGCCCGAAAACCTGGGACCCAATATCAACACCGCATTTGATGAACAGTCGCCATTTATACATCCTGACGACAGCACATTTTACTTTTGTTCAAACGGCTGGCCGGGTTTGGGCGGCCAGGATCTGTTTGTCAGCCGCCTTGGCAAGGACGGCAAATGGCAAAAGCCGGAAAACCTGGGCTACCCGATCAATTCGAGCGGAGACGAGCGGGGCTTGTCGCTGACAGCAAGCGGGGATTACGCATTTTTTTCGTCAAATAATCTGGGAGGAAACGGCGGATACGACATTTATACCTTTGAACTGCCGGCAAATTTAAGGCCGCACATGGTGACTTATGTTAAAGGGAATGTAAAAGACGCCAAAACGCTGCAACCGCTGGAATCGGCGGTTGAAATAATTGACCTCCAGAAAAACACGCCTGTTTATGAAGATTACAGCGACCCCGACCAGGGAAACTTCCTTGCGACCATCACTTCGGGGAAAAACTATGGCCTGAATATTTCAAAGAACGGGTATTTGTTTTATTCGGAGAATTTCTCACTGGTAGGACATGAAGCTAAAAATCCTTTTAATATTTCAGTTTTACTGGAACCTATTGAAGTTGGGAACACGGTGATCCTTAATAACATATTTTTTGATACCAATAAGTTCGACCTTCAAACAGAATCATTAGCAGAACTGGATAAACTGGTAGAGTTTATGCAATTAAACCCGACAGTACATATAGAAATATCCGGCCACACCGATAATGTGGGTAACGACCAGGCTAACCAGGTGCTTTCAGAAAACAGGGCAAAATCGGTTTATCAATACCTTATCAGTAATAGTATCGATGCTTCGCGGCTTATTTTCAAAGGCTATGGGGAAACACAGCCTGTAGCGCCCAATGACACAGATGAAGGCCGCCGGAAAAACCGCAGGACGGAATTTAAGATCATTGCTAAATAGAGGGGAAAGGTACCGCCAGGGCCTTTTAGATTTGACAATTTTTTAAAAAGTTGTTAAATCTTTTTTTTATCGAATTACGATAATTATTTTGTTTTAATCAATAATAAATTTAAGTTTGTTTTTGATTTAAAAGCCTTCTGAACCTATGAAAATCAAACTCACCTTCGAACGATGTTTTGGCCTTTTTATAATTGGGTACATCATTTATATTATAACAATAAGTCTACTTGGTATTTCAAATCCTTTTTGGACTGCTGCTAACAGTTACACCTATTCAAATGATTTAAAGCCCTTTGATGCAGTTATTCCGGATAGTCTAAGCTATAAAAATTACAATAATCTAAAAGACAGCATCGCCATAGTACGCAGGCTAAAAAATGGCGACAACTTTGGTGGTTCCGGTGTAAATTTTCTCAACTTATTGGCTACAGGCAGCGATATATCCTGTGATACTTGTAGTTTAAGTTGGTATCGTAAACATAATGACGACGATGCTCATATCCAACACTATATCAGACTGTCAGGTTGGGGATTAAAAATCAGGAGAAACCTACGCGAATCAAATGATTCTGTTCAATTTGCGTGGAATATTGATTCTGTTCAATTTTATGTAAATCATGCCCAGGGGTTTGTTCGCAAGATAACCACCAACCCGTGGCCAACCAATAAAAAATATCCTATAAAGTATCATTTGGTTGATGAACTTGTAAAATTCAGATATAGTCAGAGGGAACAGTGCTTGATGATTCCGGTTACCTCTTCTGTTAAAGGCATATTAGATATTATACTGGGTATTACAG
>JBIOHE010000430.1:0-3473 GCA_044448725.1 Sphingobacteriales bacterium
ATATTAGCCAATATACGAAAATAAAAATTACACTTTCAAAATTAATCCCGATACCTTAAATTTATATGACACATACGAAAATGCCGATTCAACAAAATTAGTATTAGGTAAGCTTAAATATAAGTTGGTGAGGCAGAAATAAAAAGATGAACGCCTAATAATGCCCTTTTAAAGAATAAATATTTATAACTTCTTTATCAATACTGTAGATTATGCGGTGTTCATGGTCAATTCTTCTTGACCATTTTCCCGATAATTCATGCTCTAACGGTTCAGGTTTTCCAATACCGCCAAATGGCGTTTCACGAATAGATCGAAGCAACTCTTTTATTTTTTTCTGTACGCCAATATTCCCGCTTTTCTTCCAGTCATCAAGATGAGACAATGCCTTTGACGTAAAAATTACTTCCATAGATTGTCAATATCGACCTTGACGCCCTTGCCTGCTTTAATTTCTTCATCGCCCTGCTGTATCATTTTAACAAATTCAGGATTATAGGGCGATTTTTGCTCTTCAAAAGAAATCTTAAGCGCCTTCATAAAGGCTTTAAGAGCAGTCAATTGCTCCATATTATCCGGATGGACGATTAATGTTCCCATAATACAAATTTATGTAATTTTGGTCAAAAAAACAGTGTCTGATAACTAAGACTTCTAAGTAATTTTAAACTTCGCAAGTTTTGCAGCATTAAAGACCATTTCCCAGCCCGTTCTTCTCAAAATACTTCTTCACCAGCAGGTTGATAAACCGTTTCAAATAGGCTTCATTTAAAAACGTATTCGACCAATTGTCGAAACGCCGGCATTGTATCCCTAAATAAAAAAAGTAAAGGCTTACACCCAGCATCGGTAAGATCCGTTTTTCTTCACTGCTTAGCTTTGTTATCGATTCGTAGCCCGCTAAAAAGGCGTCTGCTTTTAATTTACACTCGCTTTCGTCCTTTTCGGTACTGTTAACCTGTAAAATATAATAGGCAATATCATAACAAAGCATGCCGTTCCCGCAAAAATCGAAATCAAACAGGGTGACCTCAGTTCCTTTATCAATGCTTAAATTATCAAACCAGATATCAAGGTGTACAGCGCCCTGCCTGATCTCCTGATAATTTATCTTTTCAAATTCCTTTAATAAATATTGCTGTGCGGATGCCATAAAATCCATTTCGGCTGTGCCGGATGGAAGGAATTTTTTAAGCTGTTCAAATGAATCCTGTAAAATAACCTGTGGCGAATAAACCACTCTTTCCAGGCTCAACCCAAGCGTAACCTGATGCACCCTGGCCATTATTTCACCTATTTTATAATGTGTTTCTGCCGGGATATTAAGCAGTTTTTCGCCTTTTGCAAACGAGAACAAAACACCAGATCTTTTACCCTCGGGGGCGTTCAGTTCCTGAATATAATTTCCTTTAATAGCTGTTAACGGGTATGATACGGGGATGTTGTTTTCCCGGAGTAAATTCAGCAGCCGGACCTCTTCAAGTATCTCTTTTTCAGTCCGCCAGTTTAAACTGTAAACCCGGAACACATATCTGGTGTCATTATCGGTAATCAGATAAGTGTCATTGATCCCTGTTTTTAATAACGAACAGGAAATAGTTGCACTGAAATTATATTTATCCTGCAAAAACAAACCAAGGTGGCTTGGGGAAAGCGTAGAATTGGTAGCAGGGAAATTTTTCACAGGGAATGGTTAAATAAGTAAATTTTACTAAGCGATGTTTAGGTTAATTTTTGCCCCACTTATCAAAAAACTTTTGTTTGGCCCCCTTATAGGCAAGGGTTTTACGCTAATAACTTTCATGATTTATCTTATCCCAATAAAGATATAGTAAATATACAAATTTAATACACCATAAGTGTCACTGAAAGCAAGCTTATCAATTTCTAACGAATTCAGTTTTACGAGTTCTAAAAACAAGTCTGTTCAAGTCTGCAGGCTATACACGGCTCTCCGAAAAATATCCACTGCCATTGTAATAAGCGGGCGTTCGGCACCCAGAATCCCTTTCTTTTTCTTACCTTAATACGGTTGTGCCAACGCGGGCCCCCTTTTCGCAGGCATACCCGCGAAAAGGGGTGTTTTCACGTATCAAAATGCGTAGAAATACGATTGACAATTTTTTCGATTTTGCTTTTTTTTGTGATAATATATTCATATCACCATGGAAAATTATACACCCTTTGAAAACATTGCTACCCCCGATATTCATTTTTTACGCAGGATTGAGGTGCTGAAAAAGCATCCCGAAGTAAAACAATTAATGGGCTATGACATTTGGGCCGCTGTACTAACTGTTTTTATTGTAATTGCCCAGCTGGCTTTCGCCTGGGGCGTCAGCATTTGGTTCCCTGTTTTTGGAACTTACTGGTGGCAGATCATTTTATTATCATATATGGTTGGCGGCACCATGAACCACTGGGCCGCTATGGCGGTGCATGAGATGGCGCATAACCTGATGCTAAAAACCCCCTCGCAAAATAAGGCCCTGGCCATTTTTGCCAATATTCCCGTAATGGTGCCCGGGGCCATCGCCTTCCGCCGTCACCATCTTAAACACCATTACTACCTGGGTATTGAAAAAGTTGACAATGACTTTCCGAGCCATTGGGAGGCTAAGATGGTGGGTAAAAAGGGGATAAAAAAGTTCTTTTGGCTGTTTTTTTATATCTTTTTCCTGTTCCTGGTGCGCGGGTTTGATACCAGACCCACCAAATGGGAATGGGCAAACATTATTGTGCTGGCTTTGACCGATGCATTGATCATTATTTTTTTGGGTAAGATAGCGGTGATCTACCTGCTGCTGTCAACCTTATGGGGGTTTAGCCTTCACCCGGCAGCGGGACATTTTATACACGAACACTTTATATTTCGCGAAGGGCAGGAAACCAATTCCTATTATGGCTGGCTTAACCTGGTATGTTTTAATGTAGGCTACCATAACGAACACCATGATATTATGAACATCCCCGGCAGGTTTTTACCCAGGTATTATAAAATTACAAAGGAGTTTTATGAGCACCTTGATTCAACCAGTTCGTGGACCAGGATGTTTTATGATTTTATTACCAAACCCCAGCTCGGCGCAGACAAACGCTATGTGCGCAACGATATGATACGAAGGGAGGGCCTCAGAATGGCCGATGAAATGATGCGCGAGCCTGATTTTGTTTGAAAAAGCTGGTATTTAGCCGGAAGTCTTTAGCCTGAAGTTGTAAGTCATATTTTATTTTACTTATGACTTTCGACTATAGACTTGAGCCCGCTCCCTAAAAAGCTACCGGGCCCTGGTTGCTCCCAAACGGGAATTTATTTACCCTGCCATGGATATAATTATGGTGGGCGTGGTCGCGGTACATTTTTTGGTTTAGCGTTTGAGACGCCAGTAATTCGGATTTACTGATTTCAGTCTTATCAGGCTGATTAACTGTAGTAGTTTTTTTCTTCATAATAATATCTCCTGATTTTATTG
>JBIOHE010000431.1:0-3457 GCA_044448725.1 Sphingobacteriales bacterium
ATTTATTTAAAATGGGCTTATTGATATGCAAATTTGCTTATCAATAATCCCAACATTATCAAATATGTTTTGTTAATTTGCTTACAGTAAAAATCATAATTAAAAATAAATCTGCACATCTGCATATTTGCACATTGTATTAAACCAATTAACCGCCGGCATGGATATTAAACAAATTCAGGATCTAATACGCTTTGTTTCCAAATCAGGAGTAAACGAAGTTTCAATAGAACAGCAAGACTTTAAGATCACAATAAAAACCAATCAGGTTGCAACAATCGTTAATGCGACTATACCAGCGGCGCAACCTGTTGCAGCCGCGCCTGCGCAAGTTGCAGCCGCGCCATTGGCAGTAGCTGAGCCTGTTGCTGATACTTCAAAATATGTTATCATAAAATCGCCGATGATCGGTACTTTTTACAGGTCGGCAAGCCCGGAAAAGCCGCTGTTTGTGAATGTGGGTGATGATATTGAGCCGGGAACAGTGCTTTGCATTATCGAGGCGATGAAACTTTTCAATGAAATTGAAGCCGAAATTTCGGGCCGGATTGTAAAAATACTGGTTGATAACGCGTCGCCGGTTGAATACGACCAGCCTTTGTTTTTAGTTGAACCTTTTTAATTAGTTGATTGGGTTGAGTTGTTGATTAGGTGAGTGGTTTTTTAACTCAATCAACAACTCAACCCAATCAACAAATAACTAATTCAAAACATGTTTAAAAAAATACTGATAGCTAACCGTGGTGAAATTGCCCTGCGGATCATCCGCACCTGTAAGGAAATGGGTATTAAAACGGTTGCTGTATATTCAACAGCCGACCGCGACAGCCTCCATGTGCGTTTTGCTGATGAGGCTGTTTGTATCGGTCCGCCGCCAAGCCGTGATTCCTACCTGAATATTCCGAATATAATCTCTGCTGCCGAACTAACCAATGCGGATGCTATTCATCCGGGGTATGGCTTTTTATCTGAAAATGCAAAGTTTTCGGCTATATGTGCCGAATACGGTATAAAATTTATCGGTGCAACTGCCGCCCAGATCAACTCGATGGGCGATAAGGCTTCGGCCAAAGAGACCATGAAAAAGGCAGGTGTGCCTACTGTTCCGGGATCTGAAGGTTTATTGCAGAGTGTGAAGGAAGGTATTGAGATCTCCAAAAAAATCGGCTATCCCATAATCCTTAAAGCTACAGCAGGCGGCGGCGGCCGGGGGATGCGCATTGTTTGGAAAGATGAAGATTTTGAAGCCGCCTGGGATTCGGCCCGCGCAGAATCAGGTGCTGCATTTGGCAACGATGGCATGTATCTTGAAAAATACGTGGAAGCGCCCCGGCATATTGAAATACAGGTAGTAGGCGATCAGTACGGCAAAGTTTGTCACCTTTCAGAACGTGATTGTTCTATACAACGCAGGCACCAGAAACTGGTGGAAGAATCCCCGTCGCCTTTTATGACAGAAAAGCTGCGCAAAAAAATGGGCGAAGCAGCTATAAAAGGCGCCAAAGCCGTAAAATATGAAGGGGCCGGAACTGTAGAGTTTTTGGTTGATAAAGACCGGAATTTTTACTTTATGGAAATGAACACCCGTATCCAGGTTGAACACCCGGTTACAGAAGAGGTGATTAACTTCGACCTGATAAAAGAGCAGATAAAGGTGGCTGCCGGTATCCCGATTTCGGGTAAAAATTATGAACCGATATTGCATGCCATTGAATGCCGCATTAATGCCGAAGACCCGGCCAATAATTTCCGCCCCTCACCGGGCAAGATCACCAACTTCCATTCGCCAGGTGGCCATGGTGTGCGCATTGATACCCATGTATATACAGGTTATGTAATACCGCCAAATTACGATTCAATGATCGCTAAAGTGATCTGTATGGCCCAAACCCGCGATGAGGCTTTGGCTACCATGGAACGCGCCCTAAGCGAATTTGTGATTGAAGGCGTAAAAACAACCATACCCTTCCATTTAAAATTACTACAGGACCCTAATTTCCGCGCTGGCAATTTTACAACCAAGTTTATGGAAACTTTTGAGTATTGAGCATAATTTAAAATGAGCATATTTAGCAATTTCACCAAAACGATTAAGGAAAAGGGAGAGCAGATGGGCGCTGAAATGTCATTTTTTCAGCACCTGGAAGCTTTAAGATGGCACCTGATCAGGGCTGCTGCTGCTATATTGCTGATTACTATTTTTGTTTTCGCATTTTTCGACAGGATTTTCTACAGCATAATCATGGCCCCCACACGCACAGATTTCTGGACCTACCGGATGATGTGCAGCATGGGCGATGTATTTCACAGCTTATTCCCCGTCCTTGACGCAAAGGGCTTTTGCGTCAAGGAACTAAAATTTGACTTAATAAATACTGAACTGGCCGGACAGTTTAACCTGCAGCTCAATACATCCATTATGATCGGCCTTATTTTAGGCGTACCATACCTTTTATACGAAATCTGGAAGTTTATACGGCCGGCCCTGCACGATAAAGAGCGCAAGGCGGCGAGCGGTTTTGTGTTTTATTCTTCATCGCTGTTTATGCTGGGTGTACTTTTTGGCTATTATGTGGTTACTCCTTTATCCGTCAGGTTTTTTGCCAGTTATACAGTAAGCGACAGTATAAAAAATATATTTGCCGTTGACTCATTTATCTCATCAGAAACAATGCTTACCCTGCTTGCAGGACTCGTTTTTCAGTTACCTATTATTGTTTATATACTGGCGAGCCTGGGCATACTCACCCCTAAATTTATGCGGGATAAGCGCCGTTATGCTGTTATAATTATCTTAATATTAGCTGCCATAATAACACCATCGCCCGATGCACTTACCATGCTTGTTGTTGCGATGCCTTTATACTTGTTGTTTGAGTTCAGTATAACCGTAGCGGCAGTAGTACAGCGCAGGAAGAAAAAGAGTGAAGAACTAATGATACCATAAATAATAATTTGAAAATTTGAAGATGAGGCAATTTGAAAATGCGCCCATGTTCAAATTTTCAAATTGATTAATTCTCAAATTAAAGTACAATGAAAGAGGGATTAAAGATCGCTATTGGCGCGGACCATGCCGGGTTTGAATACAAGCAAGCCATTGCTGAATTTTTAAGCGCTTATGAAGTTAAAGATTTTGGCACTTACTCGCCGGCATCTGTTGATTATCCTGATTTTGCGCACCCGGTAGCTTTGGCTGTGGAAAGCGGCAACGCTGATTTTGGCATCCTGGTTTGCGGAAGCGGCAACGGGGTGGCTATGACTGCCAATAAACACCAGGGCATCCGCGCGGCAATTTGCTGGAATGAAGAATTAGCCGCACTGGCCCGTAGTCATAACGACGCTAATATTGTTTGTATCCCTGCCCGCTTTATCTCTGTAGAAGAAGCAAAAAAGATAGTTGAACTATTTTTAAGCACGGAATTTGAGGGCGGAAGGCATGCGAACAGGGTGAATA
>JBIOHE010000432.1:0-3454 GCA_044448725.1 Sphingobacteriales bacterium
CCATGATTCCTTTTAAATCTATATATACAATTTAGCTTAACTTTGGATTGACAAGGTGCACGATCCCGTATTATACCGAACCAAAACCATAAAAACAATGATAAAAGAAACTTCTATAAAATTATTTGAAAGTAAACAAATACGCACAGCATTTAATGAAGTTGACCAAAAGTGGTATTTTTCCATACAGGATGTGGTCCAGTTGCTATCTGATAGCAGCGATGTCAAGCAGTATCTAAAGCGCATGTTAAGCAGAGACCGTGAATTAAACGCCAACTGGGGTACAATTTGTACCCTGGTTGAAATGGGTAGCAGGCGATGGAAGAAAAAGAAAAATACAGGCGGCCAATACCGAAAATTTACTGCGTATTATTCAATCCATCCCATCCCCTAAAGCTGAACCATTTAAGCGTTGGCTGGCAAAAGTTGGTGCAGACCGGTTGGAAGAGATAGAAAACCCTGAATTAGCACAAGCCCGGATCAGAGCTACCTACAAAGCCAAAGGCTATAGCGATGAATGGATAGAAAAAAGAATCAGAGGAATAGTTGTAAGGGATGAACTAACCAATGAATGGAAAACACGGGGCGTAAAAGCAGGCTTAGAATATTCAATTCTTACTGCCGAAATAAGTAAAGCTACTTTTGGAATTATACTTGCCGATTATAAGAAACTGAAAGGGTTAACCAAACCAAGCGACAACCTACGGGACCACATGACAGATTTGGAATTAATATTTACGATGCTGGGTGAGGCAAGTACAACGGAAATTGCTAAAAATAAAAATGCACAAGGATTTGTGCAAAATAAATTAGCTGCTGTTCAGGGAGGTAATGTGGCTGGCAATGCAAGAAAAGATTTAGAAAAAAAATCCGGCAAAAAAGTAATAAGCAAACAAAATTTCAAAGAATTGAATAATAATGACAACAAAAATTTGGACAATAAATCATTCCCGTAGCATGGCAGGCCCTAATATCGTTATAAGGGTTAAACTTTAAGAAATTACGCCTTTTTCCTTTTTACAGGGGCCGGTTTTACACCATTATGATTTCCTTTGTCAATAAAGCGTTTTACGCTATCTGAAAATAACAGCAGGGAACCGAGACCAAGCATAACAAGGGCATTTACTAAAACACAGGGGATAGTTTTATCATCAAAAATAAGACGCCCGGGCGCCAGGAAAACCTTCATCAGGTAGCGCCACCCTAACCAATCCTGGCTTTTCAAACCAAAGGCAACCATAAAAACAAATACGGCGTTCACCCAGTACCAATTTCGCTTTACTGAGGTTTGCCAGGTAACGATGTACGCGATAACCAACCCTAAAGAACCACCTTCGGTAAGAATTAATGTGTCCCTGTTAAATCGCTGCACTTTAATTGCAGCACCCATAAATTCATTGGTATGATAATAAAATGAATAATCATATAATGAAAAAAGCGTATCAAACGCGTATATAGAAAACCAGCTTGCTATAAATTGGATTATTAGCTGACGGATATTAATTTTCAAAAAAAAACTTCTCATGGTAATTTAATGTGGCCTGCAATAATAATATTTTGGAATGGAATTACTGCGCTAAAATAATAATTATTGATTTGTTGAATTAGTGAATTAGTGATTTAGTAAATTAGCGAATTAATGAACGGGCATGTAATTAAATAAATAAAGCCCCTGCTGTTCGAGGTTGGCAACTTCGGATACACTATGTGTCTGTAGATTTCATCGACACATAAACAGCCTAAACAAAAAAGCGGATAACCCATGTTTTTTTCATTGCCCCGGCCCTATTTGGCCCGGTGATGAACGTGAGCGACCCGGCTTTGGCAACGTGGTGGCATGGGATGGGGATGAAGAATAAAAAATCATCGCAGCTATTTAATCCCACCCAAAAAAATGCAAAATAATATAAACTCAGTTTTGTGATTTTTTTATAAAAAATGTATATTCAATGACGTAAGTGGCTGGATACGTTTGAAGTCTCTGTAATTACAAGTATATAAATCAGAACAATGCTGCTCAGCAATAGCAGTATGCAAACAATCGTTAAAATCTTTAAACCCGATAACTTTAGCTATTTCAACTGCTCTTGTAAATTCAATTAAACCATATTCGACAGGCGAAGAATATATTAAGTCACCTAACTTCAATGAAATAAATGAAACAGGCTGATCAAGCTTAGCCAATACAAATCCAATTTCCTGAATACTTAACCACGAAATAAGAAATCTATTGGTTTTAACCACTTCCTCAATCAGATCGTTTACTTTTAAATGTAGGTTCGGGTTCTGATTAACTAATGAATGTATGATTACATCGGTATCAAAATAATCCATATTAATTACTATGCAGGATATTGAGATTCATCAATGAGGCTCCTTACATCAACGTCAAGGGCAATCGCCGGTGCATTCTGACGATTTTCCCTGATCATTTCAAGCAATCTTTTTTGATTTTTAGAAAGTGTTTTTTCTTTAGGTTCCACCGTCTTTACTATGATTTCAATTTCCTGCCCGGCAAACATAGTTTTCAGGGATTTCAGAAATGTCATGCTAATTTCTTGTGCTTTTAAACGATACGTTGTTTGCATAATACTTCAAATATAGTTAAAATGTATCCATTGTAAAAAAGTGTTATCCGTTTTCCAGGTCCTGGGATCTATCTTTTGTCAAAATAAAAAACAAATTTCCGGGTGATATATTATTGATTTAATATACTTGTTATTAAAAACGGGTTTATGGCAGATCGTAATTTTTTTGGCAGCACAAGGACAGAAAGGGAAGAGGCATTTGTGGCCCTTCATAACTTTCCCCATCCCTGAAAAAAACATTTCAACTTTGCAACTTTACGCCATTACCCCTGTTCAACTTTACAAGATTTCAACAAATCTCTGATCTCAAATTTCAAATCACTGTATTAAAAATAGTAAGTTTGCGGCTATGAACCAAAATTTGTTTGTTTATAACACTTTAACACGCAAAAAAGAGAAATTTGAACCGCTTAACCCGCCGCATGTGGGGTATGTATGTTTGCGGACCCACGGTTTACAGCGATGTACACCTGGGGAACTGCCGTACTTATATTTCATTCGACCTGATATTCAGATACCTTACCCACCTGGGTTATAAGGTACGTTATGTGCGCAATATTACCGATGCCGGGCACCTTGAAGGCGATGCCGGCGACGAAGGTGAAGACAAAATCGAAAAAAAAGCCAAACTGGCACACCTGGAACCAATGGAAATTGTACAAAAATACACCGTTGGCTTTCGCGATGTGATGCAGGTATTTAATATTCTGCCGCCAAGTATTGAACCTACGGCCACGGGGCATATTATTGAGCAGATAGAAATGGTAAAAGCCATTTTGGCGCACGGTTTTGCGTACGAGGTTGATGGATCGGTTTATTTTGACGTTGAAAAATACAATAACACGCAGGACTACGGCATACTGAAC
>JBIOHE010000433.1:0-3446 GCA_044448725.1 Sphingobacteriales bacterium
GGGTTCAGGAGAATATGGAGAACCATTTTGTAAACGATTTAAAAGATCTGGGGTATAATGCAGTGTCGTCGCTACAGGAATACGGCCCGAAAGCATTTGACCAAATGGATGAAGCAGCTGCTTTAGCCAAATTGAAAAATAGCGGTGTTGATGCTGTAATTACCATAGTGTTGCTGGACAAACAAAAGGAAAAAAGCTATGTCCCCGGCGGTATTTTTTATTATTCTCCATATGGCTACTATCATAACAGCTTTTGGGGATACCGCACAGCGCTTTATCACCGTATTTATGAACCTGGCTACTACGTTGTTGATACCAAATATTTTTGGGAAAGTAATCTTTATGATATGAGCACGCAGCAATTAATGTACTCGGTACAAACCGAATCATTCGACCCGGCTAATTCCGAAAGCCTGGCGCATGAATACGGGCAGATCATTGTAAAAAACATGGTGGAACAAAATGTCCTCCAAAATAACGGCAATCCGGTAAAATAAACCACGGGGTAATAAATGCCGCATGGCTGATTTACAGCGTAATAAAAAACGTTCTTTCCCAAATCAGGAAAATCATTCAGATAACAATGATGCTAAATTAATGGGCGTCATTGTTATTGTATGCCGCTGCTCCTTTGGAAATCTTTAACAATTTAAAATTAAGGAGAAAATACCATGTGTTTTTCAGCAGGAGCAAGTTTCGGGGCAGGGGCCATCCTTTCCATCGTTGGTGTGGCCGCTATAAAACAATCACACCCTGTATCGCAAAGGGTATTTGCAGCCATTCCGCTGCTGTTTGCCGTACAGCAGGTTAGCGAAGGATCTGTATGGCTTGCTTTACTTAATCCGGCGCATGCTTTTTGGCTGGGGCCGGCCATGTATTTTTTCTTGACATTTGCTTATGTATTGTGGCCGGCGTGGGTGCCGCTTTCCATTTTGCTGCTTGAGAAAAACAGCTTCCGGAGAAAAATATTGTACACAGGCCTGGGAACCGGATTAGCAGTGTCGGCTTATCTTGGCTATCGTCTCCTCACGGAGGACATTCATGCAGCGATAAACGGGATGCATATTTATTACTATATGGGCCCGCCGGTTGCGCTGATGCATTACTTTGGGGTGTTATATTTCGCATCAACCGTTATACCGTGTTTTTTATCAACTGTTAAAAGAATGTGGCTTTTTGGCGTTTCAATCGCTGTTTCTTATTTTATTACAAAACTTTTTTTCGATGATTATGAATTATCAGTGTGGTGTTTTTTCGCAGCCATCATGAGTGCAGCCGTGTTTTCAATTATTCTCGATCTTAAAAAATATTTTTTGAACGCCATATCGCCCGGCGATGCTGAAAAAATACGGGTATCCGTCTAATGTGTTTAAGGCCATAAGCTTATATGAGTTTAATCATTTTTTAAATAAGTCATTATGTTCAATTTTAGCAATTGATTAAAAGTGGACAAAGAAGTAGAATTTTTTTTAATGGGACATCAAAATACCGCGTATAAACAATGAAAATGCATAAAAAATTGCCTGCACTGCTTTATGCGGGATGCGGGTTTTCTCTTTTCCTGGTTATGTTGGTTGGAGCGACTTCATTGTTTTTTTCCGAGCGTCAAAAGCAAAAGGAAAAGAAGATAGAGCATACGTACCGTGTTTTAGAAAATGTACACTCCGTTTATCATCATTTATATGAAATGGGTATGGATAAACAAAGGTACAGGAGTACCGGGGTAAGTATGTTTTTTCAATCATATCACAGTCACAGCGATAGTTTACTTAATGATTTGAGCGCCCTGAATATACTGGTAGCTGATAATCCCGCACAGGCGGCAAAGATAAGACGGCTCCGGCTGCAGATCAACGACCTTTTAAATTTTTGGCAGCAGGAGGATGTTAACCTTAAGAATTCTGATGCAGGATCGTTGCTCAAGGTCACCTGGTCCGAAAAGGAAAAAGTAGATAACATCAGGCTTGAGATTACGGCGGTCAGCGATATTGAACGCGATGGTTTAAAGCAAAGCGAAGATGGAAATATATGGTTAAGACAAAGAACAGAGTTTGCCATTGTAGCGGGCACATTACTGATATTGGTGCTTGTATGTTTTTTAATCTATTTTATTTTACAGGAATTGAGGAGCAGGATTGACGCTTACCAGCATCAGAAAGAAATAAGCCAGTTAAAAAGCAATTTTGTTTCCCTTGCTTCGCATGAGTTCCGTACGCCCCTGGGTTCAATATTACTGTCGGTCTCGCTTATCGAAAAGTATATAAAATTGCATGATACTGATAACGCGTTTAAACACAGCCAGAAAATAAAAACAGGGGTAAATAACCTTAAATGCATTCTTGAGGATTTCCTGTCGCTGGAAAAACTGGATGCCGGGAAGATGAAAGCAGTGATCCATCCTTTTGACCTTGTTGAACTTTGTGAGGATATTATTGACGAAATGCAGCATACCACCGCCCCCGAACAAACTTTACGTTTCAGGCATACCGGAGCGGTGCGCATAGTTAACCTCGACCGGAATCTTATGCGGAACGCAATTATTAACCTGGTTAATAATTCGATAAAATATGCCGGGGAAATTGCAATTATTATGATTGAAACGAGTATTAAGGATAACCATGTGGTTATTTCAATAAAAGATAACGGTGTTGGCATTGCCGAGCATGAGCAAAAGGAGTTGTTTACGCCGTTTTTCAGGGTAAACAATACCGGCAATATACCAGGCACAGGCCTGGGTTTAAGTATAGTTTCGAGGTATGTGAAATTAATGCACGGGGCCATTTCGTTTTCGAGTGTGCCTTATAAAGAAACCTGTTTTAAAATGTCGTTTCTCAATGCATTATAAGTTGTTGTTGTAAATCAGGCGCTTGTGCTTTAATTTATATTTAGATGCCGGCAGAGATTAATAAACACCTTTTTGAAATGGGCTTTGATGTAACAGAGCACGCTGTTGCTATGCTGGCCTATTGGGACAAAAATTTGATTTGCAGGTTTGCCAACAATGCCTATTTTGAATGGTTTGGGGTACATCCCGCGGAAATGATCAATAAGATGCATCTCCGTGATGTTTTAGGGTCCCTGTACGAAAAAAACTTAGTCCAGATTGATGGGGCCTTAAATGGCAAAGTGCAGGTTTTTGAACGGCCTATAGTCATCCCTTCCGGAAAGACTAAAATTGCCCGGGCAACTTATATCCCCGACTTTAAAAATGGCGAGGTGAAGGGGTTTTATGTTCAGGTTGTTGATGTTACCCCATTATCCTCTGTTGAGGGGCCGGATGAAATTGAAAACAGGCATTTTTTTTCAAACGAACGCTTGCTCGGGGATGTGGTGCATACCCTGAGATCCTGTATGCTTACCGGCTTCCCGGGCATAGCATATCTTTCAAAAAAACATTTTATTTCAGAATCCAAACTCAAAAGAGATTTTAAAGAAAAGTACAATAC
>JBIOHE010000434.1:0-3434 GCA_044448725.1 Sphingobacteriales bacterium
CACTAATTGTATTTGCCGGTTTAAAAGCTTTAACATTTAAAAAATTTCGGTATGATTAAACCAACAATTATTGTAGTTGGCAACGGTATGGTCGGGTATAAGTTTTGTGAAAAACTAATAGCCAGGTCAGCAGACTTCAGGATAATCGTTTTTGGCGAAGAACCCCGCCACGCTTACGACCGCGTTCATCTGAGTGAATATTTCAACGGAAAATCAGCCGCTGATCTTTCACTTTCCGAATTTTCCTGGTACCAGGAAAATGATATTACGCTCCATCTTGGTGATCCTATACAGGAAATAAACAGGTCGGCTAAAACAGTCCATTCATTATCGGGTATTACCTATAAATATGATTTCCTTGTATTGGCAACAGGTTCATCCGCTTTTGTGCCCGACATCGCCGGTGTAGAAAAGGAGGGTGTTTTTGTTTACCGCACTATTGATGACCTGGAGCTGATAAAAGCTTATGCCCCGAATACTAAATCGGGGGCGGTTATGGGCGGTGGTCTGCTCGGCCTCGAAGCAGCTAAAGCGTTAATGGATCTGGGGATTGCCGATACCCATGTAATTGAGTTTGCACCCAGGTTAATGCCAAGGCAGATTGATTCGGCCGGAAGCGCCATGCTGCAATCAAAACTCAGGGAACTGGGTTTAAATATCCATCTGAATAAAAGCACTGCATTTATCGGCGGAGAACGCAAAATAGAAGCCCTTCATTTTACTAATGAAAGTGCATTGCCTGTTGATATGCTTGTTATTTCTGCGGGAATAAGGCCGCGCGACGAGCTGGCAAAACTATCGGGCCTGCAAACCGGCACGCGGGGCGGTATTGTGGTAAACGAAAAAATGCAAACCAGCGATACCTGCATTTTTGCCATTGGCGAATGCGCCCTGTATGAAGGCATGATATATGGACTGGTAGCGCCCGGCTACGAAATGGCTGAGATTGTGGTGAACCAATTAACCAACGGCAGCAAGTTGTTTTATGGTTATGATATGAGCACCAAGCTAAAGCTGATCGGTGTTGACGTAGCCAGTTTTGGCGATGCCTTTATAACCGAGCCCGATTGCCGTACCATTGTTTTTGAGGATACGCATAAGGGTATTTATAAGCGGATAAATATAAGTACCGACGGCAGGCAATTGTTAGGCGGTATTTTAATTGGTGATGCGGATGCCTATAATATGCTGCTGCAAACCGTTAATAACAAAATTGTGCTTCCGCCAAACCCGGAAGATCTGATATTGGGGTCACGGGGCGGCGCTGAGAATGAAGGCGCCGGTGTGATGAGCCTGCCGGATGAGGCGCTCGTTTGTTCGTGCGAGGCAGTTAACAAAGCTGCCATCTGCTCTGCCGTTTCTGATCTTGGAATTACCACAATTGAAGGTATGAAAAAATGCACCAAGGCCGGAACAGGCTGCGGAGGTTGTGTGCCATTGGTTAAAGATCTTATTGCCGGCACAATGAAAGCCAACGGGCAATACATAAAGAATGTGATCTGTGAGCATTTCGAGTATTCCCGGCAGGAATTGTTCGACCTGGTGAAGATCAATAAACTAAAAAACTACGACCTGGTGCTCGATCATTTCGGCAAGGGCGACGGCTGCGAGGTTTGCAAGCCCGCAGTAGCCAGCATCCTCTCCAGCCTATGGAATGACGTAATTGTAAAACAGGATACCATACAGGACAGCAATGACCGCTTTTTGGCAAACATACAAAAAGGGGGTACCTATTCTGTAGTGCCGAGGATCCCCGGCGGCGAAATTACACCTGACAAACTGATTGTTTTAGGCCAGGTTGCAAAACGGTACGGCTTATACACCAAAATTACCGGCGGGCAGCGTATTGATTTATTCGGCGCGCATTTGAACGATTTACCTGCCATTTGGGAAGAGCTGATAGACGCCGGCTTTGAAAGCGGTCATGCCTATGGCAAAGCATTGCGAACCGTGAAAAGCTGCGTAGGCAGCACATGGTGCCGTTTTGGATTGCACGACAGTGTATCATTTGCCATTGAAATTGAAGACAGATATAAGGGCATCCGTGCCCCGCATAAAATTAAGGGCGGCGTAAGTGGGTGCGTACGTGAGTGCGCCGAGGCCCAGGCAAAAGACTTTGGCGTTATCGCCACCGAAAAAGGCTGGAACCTGTATGTATGCGGCAATGGTGGTTCAAAACCACAGCATGCACAATTGCTGGCAACTGATATTGATAAAGAAACACTCGTAAAATACCTCGACAGGTTTCTGATGTTTTATATAAAAACAGCCGAGCCGCTATCCCGCACCGCAACATGGTTAAATAAAATGGATGGCGGATTGAGCTATTTAAAAAACGTGATCGTAAACGATAGTCTTGGATTGGCTACTCAATTAGAAGAAGAGATGCAGTCCCTGGTAAATACGTATCACTGCGAATGGAAAGAGGTAATTGATGATCCTGCTTTGCGCAAACGCTTTACCCACTTTATAAATGCCCCCGAAGAAAAAGACCCAAGCGTTCGGTTTGAACCTATGCGCGATCAGGTTAAAGCGAAGTGGTAGGAGGGTCATTGGTCATTGGTCATTTGCGCCCTTGTTGGTGTTGTCACCAGCAAGTACCAATATGTTAAGGGTGGGTAAATTCCTGAGACAGAAACGCTCCTGATTGTTGGAGAAAACTCCAACAATGGCGAAAGAGAATAGAATTTTAAATATATCCCGGCTCGCCGGATAAAAAATAAAGAAATATGGAAACAACAATTGCTATTGAATGGGTTTTGGCATGTTATGCCGATGATGTTCCTGCAAATGGGGGCGCCTGCGTAAAATTAAGGGACGAACAAATTGCGGTTTATAATTTTGCCCGCCGCGGCGAATGGTATGCAACGCAAAATTTATGCCCGCACAAACAGCAAATGGTTTTATCGAGGGGCATGATTGGCAGCACCGGCGAAAGCTGTGAACCGAAAGTGGCCTGTCCGTTCCATAAAAATACTTTTTCGCTGTTGAGCGGGCAGTGTTTAACAAATGAAGAATATTCTATTAAAACCTACCCGGTAAAAGTGAGTGAGGGCCGGGTTTATATCGGCTTTGCCGATGAAGATAAATAAAAAAATAAATTTCGGTTTATGCCATGCAAACCGGGCCTGTTTTAGTTTGAGAGTGATGCCCAACGCCCCGCTTCCTGCGGGACGTTTGGGCTTTTTAATTTTGCCATTTTTTTTGGATGTCTTTACCGGACTATTATTTAAATCCGGCAAATCAAGGGATATGGCGCCATAAAACTCATCTTCGTTAAAGACCAATCCTGTATTTTGACCTTGGAACTTCTTTTATCTCAGCTATTACGGTTTGTCATTATTTTAAATAAAAGTCATATAAAACAGGGCTATTTGCATTTGAATCGGCATCAATTTTTTTATTTTATCAAAAAAACAGGATAAATATTAATA
>JBIOHE010000435.1:0-3433 GCA_044448725.1 Sphingobacteriales bacterium
ATGGAGTGTGTGCCGCTGTCGTTTTGGTGCCTTACGTATAAAAAGGTGCTGCGTTCAATTTTATGCCTGTAAAAGGCGGTGCCTTTGTCGAAATGCAGGGTATCCTGAAAACCGTTGACGCTAAAACTGAAGGTGCCGTTTACGTTTTCCTGCACGGCGCCGGCAGTATCGGTAGCAACAATGGCGACTTCGTTTTTTGCAAAGGGGTTTTCCTTTATCACAAAGTGGTTGATGGCCACGGTAATGGTATCTGCAAAAACAAACATCGCCGGGGCGCATAATAAACAAAGGACAATAAATATTTTCTTCATGGTAGGTAAGGCCGGTAAAGCCGCTATAAAATTAATGAAATATTACTTATGTGAACGGTTGATGGGGAGAATAGTTTTTCTCCGGCCCGTCAATCTTAATTCCCGGTTCTTTGTTTGTATAACCGGCTAAAAAAGTATTTTTACGCCAAATACGCCCGAAGATGTTTTTTGTACTTTCAAAGCTCCTTGCTATATTTATTTTCCCGCTCACCTGGGTGTTCAGCCTTTTAATTGCGGCTGTCATCAGCAAAAAGCAAAAAACGAAACACCGGTTTCTGATACTGTCGGTTGTATTATTATGGGTTTTTTCTAACAGCTTTTTATTAAATCAGTTTGCCAGAGTGTGGGATATTAACCCTGTCCCCTTAAAAACTACCGGGGCATACAGTTGCGCTATTGTTTTAGGCGGCTTTACGGCGGAAGATGCAAAGGGCGGCGGCTTTTTTAACACCAGCGCCGACAGGTTTATCCAGGGTCTTAAATTGATCACCACGGGTAAGGTTACACATATCCTTATTTCGAGCGGCAACGGCAATCTGGTACACGATAATTTTGCCGAAGCCGACTGGGTTAAAACACAGCTGCAGCAATTTAAAGTACCCGACAGTTGCATATTGATTGAAAACAGGAGCCGCAATACTATTGAAAATACAGCCTTTTCAAAATCGGTTTTAAACGCCCGGCGCCTGCAGCCGCCTTATTTGCTGGTAACATCGGCATTTCATACGCGGCGCGCCCTCGGCATTTTTAAAACAACCGGGGTTGATGTGGTGCCTTACCCATGTAATTTTATAGCGGGACGCGCTGGTTTTTCTTTCGCCGCCCTGCTGCCGGATGCGGAATCGTTTTACAAGTGGAATATCTATATCAGGGAAGTAGTAGGGTCGGGGGTTAACTGGTTCAGGTAGCGTTTTTGCTTAAGAATAAATCAACAATCAACTAAATCAAATAAATGACGTATTGTTTAGGAATTAAAGTTAAAGAAGGCCTGCTGGCTATTGCCGATACCCGCATAACATCGGGTACGGAAATTACGGTTAAAAAGAAAATAACCATCGAGCAAAAAGACCATTTTTCGTTATTTATTATGACCAGCGGTTTGCGGTCGGTACGCGATAAGGCGGTAATTTACTTTAATGAATTGCTGGAAACCACGGAATACAATAAGCTTTACAAAGCAGTGAACGCCTTTGGCGAACAGGTGAAAAGAGTGGCTAAAGAGGATAAGGAGTCGCTTGAAAAAGCAGGCTTTAAGTTCGACCTCAATACCATAATAGGAGGGCAGCTGAAGGACGATGACGAGCATAAACTGTTCCTTTTATACCCCGAAGGCAACTGGGTTGAGCTTGGTCAGGGGGCGCCTTATGTAATTATTGGCAACTCGGGGCACGGAAAGGCCATATTAAACCGTATATTAGATGAAAATTCAAGTTTGAAACTGGCGCTTAAAACGGGCTTCCTTTCTTTCGACTCGACAAGGGTGAGCGCCAATAATGTCGATTTTCCGATTGATGTGGCCATTTACCGGAAAGACAGTTTTGATATTATTGAAAGACGCTACGAAAAAAAGGACCTGGAATATATCTCGACCCAGTGGGCCGAAGAACTGAAAGCCGCCCTCGGACACATCTCCGAAGACTGGATGGACGATGCTTTTGACGGGTTGTGATAGGTTGTAATAAGTTGAAATAAGTTGTAGTGGTTGAAATAAGTTGAAGTGGTTATAATAAGGCGTAGTGGTTGTAAAGGTTGCAGTTGTTGTAGCAGGGAGGACGAATCACGCTCTTAATAACTCTTACAACCTTTAAAACTGTTACAACCCTTACAACTTCTTACAACCTTTAATAACCCTTAACAACCCTTACAACCAACATGAAATTCAACGTCCTCACTGAAATGGAATATACGGCGCGGTCAGCGGGGACGGTTATTTTAAATGTCCATGCCCTGCGGACGGCCCACCAGATTGTGCTTAATGAAACTTTGTCTATCGAGCCTTATATTAAGTTTGAAGAATTGCTGTCGGCACAGAATGAAAACCGGCTGATCAGGTTTGAGATCCCGGAGGCAAGTTCAGTAAAGGTGACTTATAAGGCTACGATCAACAATTTTTGCGAAGTAAAAGATTATGCGCTGATTGAAGAGATCCCCATTGCAAGGATGGATACCGCTGTGCTGCCTTATCTTTATCCGAGCAGGTACTGCCAGTCGGACAGGCTGTATCGCCTGGCAAACAACCTTTTTGGCCACATTATAAACCCTTTCGAAAAAGTGGCTACGCTTACCGACTGGATATTTAAAAATGTGGAGTACCTAAGCGGGCAAACAAATGCCCAAACTTCTGCTTATGATACGGTGACGGCCCAAACCGGCGTTTGCCGCGATTTCGCCCATTTAGGCATAGCCCTTTGCCGCGCTTTAACTATCCCGGCCCGCTATTTTACCGGTTACGCCTGGCAATTAATGCCCGCCGACTTCCACGCCTGCTTTGAAGCCTATATTGGCGATCAATGGGTTTTATTCGACGCTACAAACCTTGTTCCGCTGAACGGAATGGTTAAGATAGCGTCTGGCCGCGATGCAGCCGATACCGCCATCGCCAATATTTTCGGGAATGTAAGTTTTACCTCGATGCTGGTAAGCTGCGAACTGGCTGATGATGGGTTTGTGCCGTTTTTTTATGAAGAGCCCCTGTTACGGGGCATTTCATACGCTTAACCAGTTAAGCAGGCAGATATATTAGAGATCAGTTAATATTTGAGACGTCGCGGGCAGATTCGAACTGCCGTTTGGGGTTTTGCAGACTCCCACCTATCCTCTCGGTCACGCGACTTTATAAAAAAACTTATTTAATCACTTATCCCGACCGGAGGCTGGTAATTTATCTTTCTCCGCATGAGCGGAGCAGGAGTTAGCACCTTGTTTTAAGTCTGAAGTCGAAAGTCTTTAGTCTTAAGTCAGAAAAATTAAATTTCGACTTTTGACTTTCGACTCAAGACTTACCACAGGTTGCTAAGACGTCAAAGGGCCTTTCCCTCAGTCTTTCTGGATAAGTACATATAAAGAACGATTTGTTGATACAAAGATATGTATTAATTCTATATTTCCTATAGAAATAGTAG
>JBIOHE010000436.1:0-3421 GCA_044448725.1 Sphingobacteriales bacterium
ATCGAGGGTCATTTTATTCCTTTAAAGCCCGTCACTCTTAAAAGCGGCAAAACAGTTTATGCATGGGCCGTTGAAGGTGATATTGACGCACAAAACATTTGCAGCAATCTGTTTGAGATGGAATGGCCGCCAAAATCGGGCAAAAAGCAATCTTTTCCCGAAATTGACCGTGGCGGATGGTTTGATATTGAGGACGCTAAGGCGAAAATTAACGCAGGACAGCTGGGCTTAATTGAAGAACTGACTGGCCTTACCCAAACGGCTCCTTTATAGAACTCAATCGGCCAAATGGGGTATCCTTCCAAGCTTTTTGAATAAAAACGCATTGCATTTCTTTACTCTGGAAATTAAGTAGCTAAACCTCTTTCCTGTTCTTCATCCAATTTGAACCATCATTATTTACCATATTGGCAATGAGTGAATGTTGTTCGCTCAACAGCCTCACCATCACCAGCGCCGCGATTAAAGCCTCCTCTTCGCTCCCATTTTGCAATGATCCGGGCCTGAAATATTTCTGAACAAAATGGGTATCAAAATTGCCGGAGGTAAAGGCCTCATGCTGCATCACAAACCTGCCAAAACCTAAAGTTGTGGTGATACCCGTTATTTGGTATTCGTCAATTGCACGCTGCATGCGTTCAATTGCCTCAGTCCTGTCTTTACCGTAAGTGATCAGCTTGGCTATCATCGGGTCGTAATAAATAGGAATCTCCATGCCCTGCTCAAAGCCATCGTCCACCCTGACGCCGGGGCCTTTTGGCGTAATGTAGGTTTGGAGCGTGCCTATATCAGGCAAAAAGTTATTGTCCGGGTCTTCGGCATAAACACGCAGTTCAATGGCATGCCCGTTAATTTTCAGGTCATCCTGTTTAAAACTGATGGCCTCCCCCCTGGCTATGCAAATCTGCTCTTTTACCAGGTCGATGCCCGTAATCAGTTCGGTAACCGGGTGCTCCACCTGTAGCCGGGTGTTCATTTCGAGGAAGTAGAAGTTTAAATTTTCATCCATAATAAACTCCACAGTGCCGGCACCTGTATAATTAACAGACCGTGCCACATCCACGGCGCATTTACCCATTTGTTCCCTTATCTGCGGCGTTAATACCGATGACGGCGCTTCTTCAATCACCTTCTGGTGACGGCGCTGCACCGAGCAATCGCGCTCGAACAGGTGTACTATATTTCCATGCGTATCGCCCAAAACCTGAATCTCTATATGCCGGGGAGATGAAACGTACCTTTCTATAAAAACCGAACCATCGCCAAAAGCAGATAATGCCTCTGATACCGCAGTGGCCATTTGTTCCTCAAAATCTTCGGGACGTTCAACTATCCGCATTCCCTTGCCCCCGCCGCCCGCCGCTGCTTTGATCAGTATCGGGAAACCAACTTCGACTGCGCGTAATTTAGCCTCGTTAATATCAGTTATAGCTTCTTCTGTACCCGGCACCATCGGGATGTTATATTTTAGCGCCGCGGCCTTTGCCGATAATTTGTTGCCCATCACTTCCATAGCCTCCGGCGAAGGGCCAATCAATATTAACCCGGCTTCCCTCACCCGCCTTGCGAAAGCTGCATTTTCGCTTAAAAAACCATAACCCGGATGTATCGCCCCGGCCCCGGTTTTGCGGCAGGCATCAATGATCTTATCTCCAACCAGGTATGATTTATTGGACGGCGCCTCCCCGATATGAACAGCTTCATCAGCATAACGGACATGGAGGGCGTCGCGGTCGGCATCAGAATAAACGGCCACTGTTTTAATGCCCATTTCGCGCGCTGAGCGCATTATCCTTAAAGCTATTTCGCCCCGGTTGGCGATGAGTATTTTTTGCATGGAAACAAATGTAATGGATTTGCAGAATTTTACAG
Source organism: Sphingobacteriales bacterium (assembly GCA_044448725.1). Lineage (GTDB taxonomy): Bacteria > Bacteroidota > Bacteroidia > Sphingobacteriales > Sphingobacteriaceae > Mucilaginibacter. The sequence continues at coordinate 1,873 of JBIOHE010000436.1, forward strand.
GTTAAAAGCTGCGATATAAACCTTTATAGTTTTTAAATGCACCTTGTATGCTTTTGTCGACCGAAAAACATTTAATCCAGGCTTGATTTTTTGAAATAACAATTATTCTGTTATTTATTTTCGATTTTCAAATTTTAACTATAAATTTAAAATGTTTTTATAGTTAACATTTGCATTTCATATTTACTGAACAAAAGCACTTTTATTGAAACAAAAAGGCTCAGATTCCGTACAAAATGCAAAAATTGATCAGTAAATATTAAAGCATGGACATCTTTATCGGATTCGTAAAATTTTTAATGTGCCTGGCAGCCCTTTTGTTTATCGGAGTGCTGTTTTTTAGCTACCTGAAATATTTAAAAAGAACCTATTTCCCAAAATGGAAGTTCCCTGACTATATCAGCGTAGGCTATGCGGAATATCTGTACAAGAAATATATTGAAAAACACATCAAAAGAAGTCCTAAATAGCGGTAGGCGTATTATTTAGCATTAATTCAAAAAATTTAAGGTCGAGCCACCTTCCAAATTTATATCCTACTTCTTTAAAATTTGCAACCTCCTGAAAACCAAAGGCATTGTGGAGGTTTATACTGACTTGATTATCGGCGCTGATGCCCGCAATTACTGCGTGTATATTCATCTCCATGGCCCTGCCGATCAGTGCCTGCAGCAAAAGTTTACTTATTCCCCTGCCCCGATATGATGCATCGACGTAAACTGATACTTCTACCGTATAACGATAACAGGGCCAGGCCCTGAAATGCCCGAAACTGCTGAAACCGGCTACATAGCCACCTGCGTCAGCTACAAATACGGGGAAATTATTATTGATGCGGTCATGATACCAGTCGCTTCGCATCTGTAGCGTGTGTGGTTTTTCGCTGTAAACTGCGGTGGTGTTTATAATAACATCGTTGTAAATAGCCAAAATTGCCGCAATGTCGTCTTCGTTTGCATTGCGTATAGTAATTTCATTGTTCAACATAAACTTATTAAAACAAAGCACCCCTTAGCGCAACGCTAAAGGGTGATGTACTGATCTTATTTATTCCCACCGGGGCCGCCGGGACCCTTACCCGGACCACCAGGGCCATTCTCCGGACCACCTGGTCCTCTTTTCATTTCGGGAAGTTTGACTTCCGGATGAGAATTTCCGCGATGGCAGGTATAACAGTCAATTCCTGTACTTATTGCCACCAGCAGTGAATCATTTTTAAAATCAAAATATTTTTTGTTGATCTTGTTCATCATCTTAAACATGTGCCTTGCCATTTCCTTTTCGGGCTTTGCATCACTTGGAAAATCCATTTTTTTCGTTGAATCGTTTCGAACATGGCAAAAGTTGCAATGTACGCCCAGGGAATGGGACCACGTCTCCATCACCTTACCCAATTGTTCATGTGTAATGCTTTTGGGCAATACTTTCAGGTTCATATATTCAGGGTTACCGGGGGCCATCGATGTTAAAGCCACCACCATTATTATACCAGACAAACCAAATGTTGCTAAAATTTTTCTGTTGATATGCATATCGTATTGATTTATAA
>JBIOHE010000437.1:0-3417 GCA_044448725.1 Sphingobacteriales bacterium
ACAATGTTCTATTACTGGACTGTGTTTAAACATGTATGATGGTATGATAGGAGCCGTATGAAGTGAGAGCTTCACGTACGGTTCTGTGAGAGGCTTGGGCTGAAATGCCCTTGCCTACTCGACCTTCGCGAATGGGTAGCCCCTGGACGGGGCACGACCATGTATTTTATGCTATTTCTACAAAGCGGTAACCCCTACGGGGCATTCTATTCGAATTAAAAATATAAAACCTTTCGTAATTATTAAAAAGCGAAATTAAGTTTACCCATCCGAAACGTTATAGAACCATTTTTTTAATGGCTGGCGTTTCCTGCTGCTTAACTTATTCATACCTTTATTGGCATGTTATCAGCTATGGAACGACTTAAATTAAGGGGGAATTTGCGTGAAGGTTAAGGATAGGTTATCGCTTCAATTTACCTTTATGTTTGCCGTGCTGCTGCTGATGGTTTTAACGGGCATTTATTTGTTTGTTGAACACAATCGGGTTAAAGACTTTTTTAACAAGCTCGACGATCGGGCGGTTACGGTTGCGCAGTTTTACCTGGCGGAAGACAATTTGTCAAAGGAGAGTTTTAAAACAGTACTCAAAAAGTTTCCGCAATCATTATCTAACGAAACCATCCGTATATATAATGATCATTTTAAGCCGCAATTTATCCACGAAGGAACCGTTCGCTGGGATTTGAATACGCTTAAAGATGTTGTCAGCCAAAAACAGGTTCATTTGTCTCAGGATAACCAACAGATTACCGGGATTTATTACGCAGACAATTCGGGTAATTTTATCATCATGGTTTCGGCAATTGATATTAACGGTTATCATGATATGCATGACCTGGGGCTGATCATGTTTTTCGTTTTCCTGGCCTCTCTTATTATTACCTACTTTATGGGTAGTGTTTTCTCCAAAATCGCTTTATTGCCAATTGTACGTATAACCAATAATTTAAAACGGATCAGGGCCTCCAGTCTGGATTTGCGGCTGCCGGTCGCGCAAAAGAAAACCGACGAAATAGATGGTTTGTCATTAACCATTAATCAATTGTTAGAGCACCTCGAACAATCATTTGAAAGCCAGAAATCTTTTATCGCCAATGCTTCCCATGAATTGCGTACCCCGATAACCACTATCCTTGGCGAAGCTGAGATTGCACTGATGCAAAACCGGGATGGGGAGGTTTACAGATCGGTATTAACAAATATTATTAAAGAGACGGACCGCCTGAGCTATATCATTAACAGCCTGATGGAGCTTATTCAGACAAACGTTGAAAACAGTGATTTTCAAAATATCAGGATGGATGAGTTGCTATGGGAAATTAAGGACGAATTATCAGACAGAGCCGCCAAAAGCCGTATTAATCTTACTTTTAATCTTCCTGATGATCCGTCAAAATATACTTTGCAGGGCAACAGGGCTTTGCTTTTTATCGGCATCAGTAATATTATTAAAAACGCATTAAAATTTTCGGATAACAAAGAAGTCGATTGCGAAATATTTTGTGACATGAGGGGAATTAATATCCTGATACGCGACAAGGGAATCGGAATTGAGCAGAAGGATCTGGCTAAAATATTCCAGCCTTTTTACAGGTCAGCAAATGCATTATACTATCCCGGCTACGGGATAGGTTTGTCTTTAACAAATAACATCATACGCCTGCATAACGGTCAAATTGAAATTAAATCCCATATAAATAAAGGGACTGAATTTCGTGTTATTTTCCCTGATTATACTTTGTAACTCATTACAGGCCGGGTATAACGAAAACCATAATCCGTCTTCACTATTATCATCAATTATATAATGTAATTTTCCTTTGGAAAAGCTTTATCCTACTTCGTATTTATAATCAGTTTTTGATAAAAAAACACCTGTCGTTAATTGTCCCTGTTTTGTCCATAACAAAAGCTAAATTAGCCACCTGACAGGTAAAAGAATTATTGGTAAATAATTCTTTTGCGTTTTTGAATTTATGCTCAATAAAAACAATTTACTCACAGGCATTTTAGCCGCATTAATATTCCCGGCTATCGCCTGGCTAATAGCCGGTTTATTAGCAAATACCGTTTATTTAATTAATAAGCCTGCAATACCATATTTTGCTGCAATTGCTTTAAACCTGATTTTAATAAGGATCAGCTTTACCCGGGGCGCCGACAAAACTGCGAGGGGGATAATGCTGATTACCTTTGTAGTGATGGTGCTGGTGTTTATTTTAAAAATCCACCCGATAAGATGAAATATTACCTGATAGCCGGCGAAGCTTCGGGCGATCTGCACGGAGCTAATTTAATGAAAGCTTTAAAAGCGCGCGATCCGCAGGCGGAGTTCCGTTTTTTTGGCGGCGACCTGATGCAGGCCGAAGGCGGCACCCCGGTTAAGCATATTGCCGATATGGCCTTTATGGGCTTTTTTGAGGTGGCCGCCAACTTAAACACTATCCTTAAAAATCTGAAGTTTTGCAAAGAAGATATAGCGGCATGGCAGCCGGATGTTTTGGTGCTGATAGATTTTCCTGGCTTTAATTTAAAGATAGCCGAATTTGCTAAAAAGAAGGACTTGCTGGTTTGCTTTTATATTTCGCCAAAAGTTTGGGCCTGGAACCAGAAACGGGTGCTCAAGATAAAACGCATTGTTGACCACTTGTTTTGTATTTTACCTTTCGAGGTTGATTTCTACAAAAAATGGGGGATGGAGGTTGATTATGTTGGCAACCCTTTGCTTGACGCCGTCGCCGCCTTTAAGCCCGATACGGATTTTTTAAAAAACAATCTGTTATCCGGTAAAAAGATAATCGCTTTATTACCAGGGAGCCGGAAACAGGAGATCAGTCGTTTGCTGCCTGAAATGATAAGTGTCAGCGAAAAATTTCCCGACTATCAGTTTGTCATAGCCGGGGCGCCGTCTTTTAAAAGAGAATATTATGAGCCGTTTTTTAAGGATAATAGCCTCCCCGTTGTGTTTAACGCCACTTACGACCTGCTCAGCAATGCGGAAGCTGCGATAGTAGCATCGGGAACGGCAGTGCTCGAAACCGCTTTATTTAACGTGCCGGAGGTATTGGTTTATAAAGGGCACCCGGTATCTATAGGTATTGCAAAGGCCGTGGTAAAGATAAAATTCATCGGGCTGGTTAACCTGATTATGGATAGCATAGTTATAAAGGAACTGATACAGGATGATTGCTCCCCTCAAAATATAGGAGCGGAGCTGGATAGCATTCTCAACAATAAAAGCTACCGCGAAGAAATGCTGCAAAATTATGATAAGCTTGATGTGAAAATGGGCAAGCCTGGCGCTTCTGCAAAAACTGCGGAACTTATTATAAAATATACCTCCAAAAAATAAAGCCCCCCGGTTTCCCGGAGAGCTTTGTGGTTTTCATAGATATTGCAGGGTAGATATATGGT
>JBIOHE010000438.1:0-3414 GCA_044448725.1 Sphingobacteriales bacterium
AAATTATTTAAATGAGTATCAAATTACGAATTGGAAAATTGATAGGCGGCGGGATTAACAGCCTGGTTAAATTCAATTATAAGTCAGTCCCATTTATACCAAATGGCCGGCTATTGCCATTGGACCTGAAAAGAGCAAATATTTATCCGAAGGTGATATTTGACGTGGGTGCTAATATCGGGCAAACAGCAAATTATTTTGTTGAACATTTCCCGGATAGTGAGATATATTGCTTTGAACCTGTTAAACCCACTTACCAGGAATTAATATCCAATATCCGCAGCAAAAATATCCGCACTTTTAACGAAGGTTTAGGCTCAACCATTCAGGAGCTGACCATCCATAAAAATAATTCAAGCGGGTCTTCCTCATTAATGGGGGACGACGGCCGGTTTTTAAATACGGAGATCGTTAAGGTAAATACCGCACAAAATTTTCTGTCACAGCATCAAATCAAAGATGTTGATTTATTGAAAATGGATGTTGAAGGGTATGAACTGGAAGTTTTGAAAGGATTTGGCTCTCTGTTAAAAACAAATGTTAAGATGATATACGCAGAAGTAGGCTTCGATAAAAACGATCCCTATAAAACCTATATTTCTGATTTGCTGGAACTCACGAGAGACTACGGGTTTATTACATCCGGCTTTTACGAACCGTACCGCTGGGGAAAAGGCAAGCTTAACGTTTTTTATAATGTGTTATTAGTTAATACAACCTTAATTGACGTTTAAAATTGTCATCATTTCTTCGGGCCAGCCTTCATTAAACCCCCGCCTGGTGAAAGAGGCCGATGCTTTAGCAAGCCAAGGTTATGATGTAACTGTATTATACGCCTACTGGAATGATTGGGGAACCCATTATGATCAGCAATTGTTAGCCGGAAAAAAATGGAAAGCCATCCGTGTCGGGGGCGACCCGCAGGAAAAGCGTGTGACCTGGTTTGTTAGTCGTTTAATGCACAAAACCGCTGCCTATATCCTCCAAAAAACTGGTAACTATAGGCATTTAGCAGATTTCGCGATTGCGCGGAGTAGCTATTTTTTGATAAGGGCGGCAAAAAAACACAAGGCAGACCTGTATATAGCGCATAACCTTGGGGCGTTGCCCGCCGTAGTAAAAGTCGCTTTGCATTATAAAAAGCCCATCGGCTTTGATGCCGAAGATTTTCACCGGCAGGAAGTTACAGACGATGTTAATTCATTTCACTATAAAATTTGCAGCCATATTGAAGATAAGTACCTGCCATCCGTAAATTATGTTACAGCATCAAGCCCGCTTATTGCCGAACGTTATACTTCATTGTACAATACCAGTGTATCCACAATTTTAAACGTATTTCCGGCGGCAAATAGACTGGTAGCTCCGGTTATTAATAACAACGTGCCTTTAAAGCTTTTTTGGTTTTCGCAAACCATTGGCCCCAACCGGGGTATTGAGGCGGTCATTCAAGCTTTTAAGCTTTTAGACAAAGCTAATTTCGAATTGCATTTATTGGGCAATATTACACCGGAAGACAAGGAAGAGTTTATTGAGCAACAGCAAATAGAAGGTCTGCATATTTATTTCCATGACCCGGTTTCTCCGGAAAAAGTGGTTGGTTTTGCCGCTCAATTTGATATAGGCTTAGCCGCCGAAAACAGCATCCCATTAAACCGGGATATCTGCCTTACAAATAAAATATTCACGTATATGCAGGCAGGTTTGGCTATTGTTGCCAGCGACACAGCAGCACAGGAAAAACTGCTGGGCGAATATCCGGCTATCGGGAAAATATATCAACAGGGTAATCCGCAATCATTAGCCGACATATTGGATTGTTATCGTCGCGACAGGAACGCCATTTTAGGTGCACGCCAAAATTCATTAAATGCGGGGCAGGCCGTCTTTAACTGGGAAATCGAAAGCGGGAAATTTCTGAATATCATCGAAAATGTTTTAACAGCACCTTGCGAATGAAAACGGGTTCATCAAATAAATGGTTTTATGGCGTTGATAGCATAAGGTTTGTTTTAGCTTTTATAGTGATGCTTTCGCACTTTGATAATGTGAATGCTATGGCGCTAAAACAATCCCCACACCCGCTTTTGCGGGATGCCGGCTATTTTTTAGCAAATGCATTTGACGGTACCTCGGCGGTGATCGCATTTTTTATCATATCGGGCTTTGTAATCCATTATCCTAATAAAAACGGCATTCCTAACCTGACTGAATTCTGGATCAGGCGTTTTTTGCGCATCCTTATACCCTTAGCTGTTATTTTAATTATCGGGAATTGGTTTGACCACCCAGAAAAGACTGTAGTTTGGAGTTTGTACTGCGAGTTGATCTATTATGCGCTATACCCTTTTCTGGCGAAGATTGGCTTAAGCTGGAAAAACAAATTCCTTATCGCATATGCTATCGCAGCTGTGCTTATCTGTACTTTATGCCGCCATGATGTTATTGCATTTTTTAAACAAACAAACACCGGCTACCAGGGCTATTACTGGCAATTAAATTGGTATTTAACCTGGGCAATTGGCCTTCCGTGCTGGCTTTTGGGTGTTTTGATAGCCAATCATATAGATGATCTAAAACAGTCCACTTTTAGGTCGGTGGTGACTTACCGGGTTATTGTTTATCTGGTAAGTTGTTTTTGTGCTGTCGGGAAATTCCATTTGCACATCAGTTATATGTTGTCAATGAATATTTTTGCCCTGCTGATTTATAAATGGATCCAAACCGAGATCGTTTACTTTAAATCTAAACCGGCGAACCCGGTCCTCGAAAAAATGGGTAAGTTTTCCTATTCACTTTATTTATGCCACCCACTGCTTTATACTATTTTAACAATGTTTATCAGTAATAACACTCTTACGTACCCGCTTATTGTTTTATTGACTATCGCGTCTTCTTATGGTTTCTATTTACTTGTAGAAAAGCCCGGTCATAAGCTCGCCCGCCACATTAACAGTAAATTCAATTTAACGGCTTTTTGAAACGTTTACTTATTATTTCTCCTTATTTCCCGCCCTCAAATGCAGCAGATATGCAGCGTGTGCGCATGAGCCTTCCCTATTTTAAACAATTTGGCTGGGATGCAGAAGTTGTGTGTGTTGATGAAATGTATTCGGACGTAATGAAGGACGGGTTACTCCTGGCATCGCTGCCTAAGGGCCAGATTATTCACAAGGTTAAGGCTTTTACCAGGCAATGGACCAGTAAACTTGGTGTGGGCAGCCTGGGATTTCGCTCGTTTTGGTTTTATCGCAAAAAAGTAAACAGCCTCTTGCGGGCAAAAAAATATGACCTTATTTATTTTTCTACCACACAGTTCCCGATTTGCGTATTAGGCGCATATTGGAAGCGTAAATTTGGAATCCCTTATGTAATAGATATGCAGGATCCCTGGTATTCTGACTACTATAAAAA
>JBIOHE010000439.1:0-3405 GCA_044448725.1 Sphingobacteriales bacterium
CCCAATTAATCTATTGTTTAAAAAAGTTATTTTTTTCATCTCTAATTAACATTTATTAAAATGAAACATTCAATTGAGCTCCCAATCTTCGGGTAGTAGGCTGGTTAAAAACATCTACACCCGACATTCCGTTTGCTGTTGACATGGTAATTTCAGGATCGTACGGTGCTTTCTTGTAAAAATACAAGAGGTTGTTTCCAATAAGTGATATTCTTACGTTCTTAACAACACTATTCGTAACCGGAATATTATAGCCTAATGACATGGAGCGAAGCCGCACAACGGTAGCGCTGTACATATAAGCTTCCGCTATCCCTGAACGCCCTCCGATGGTTGAATACCAGGTTTGCGCGTTTACCTTTGTCACCGCGTTGCCGCTCGGGTCAACCGCGTTAACCGTTACACCTCCCGCATCGCGGGCCTGTCCGCTTGCCGAAGATGTACCATAACTGTCCATCAGCATTTGTGTCATCGACATTACCTGTCCGCCGAATTTTCCATCAATCAAAAATTCCAGAGAGAATTTATCATAATTGAGTGTGTTGTTCCATCCCATTTGGAATTTGGGATTGGGGTTGCCCACTTTTACAAAAGTGTTGTTATTTATAGGCGCACCGCTGCCGTTCACCATAATTTGCCCTGCAGCATTTCTTTGAAATTTAACACCATAGATATCGCCATAAGAGCCCCCGGTTGCTAATACGGATTCGTAAGCATTCGGGCCGCTGCCTGTTAAAGTAACAAGTGCATCAGGTGCGGCTGGATTTAACTGAATAATGGTATTCTTATTGGCTGAAAAATTGATGGCTGTATTCCAGTTAAGAAGCTTGCTTTTTAAAACATCATAACCCAGCCTTAATTCAACTCCTGTATTTTGTATATTCCCTGCATTCAAATACCCCACAGAATATCCTGTTGAAGATGCAGGCGTATATTGAATAAACTGATTGTAGCTATTTGATTTGTACCAGGTAAAATTAAGGTTTAACCGGTTATCAAATAATTTAACATCAGCGCCAAGTTCATTTGACTTGGTATTGGTAGGTTTTAATTGAGGATTGGGTTCTACACTATTAAAACTAACTGACCCGCCGCTTGCCGGATAATTTATCGGGTTGGTAATATACTGAGGTACCGGAGTTGCAACTTCAGCATAAGAACCGCGTATTTTAGCATAAGTAATAAATTTAGGCAAGCTAAACATATCGCTAAGGATAAATGATAAGCCAACCGAAGGATAAGAATAAGACTCATTTGAAGTAAATGCCAGAGCGGATGACCAGTCATTTCTGTCAGTAAGAGTAAGATATGCCCAGCTTTTAAAAGAAAGGTTCAAACTACCAAAAACTGATTGTATCTGGTTATGGTTTGCAGGCAAAGTGGCAACATTACTGGTTGTTGATGTAAACACATTTTGCTGAATGAAAACATTTGGTATGGCAAGGCCCAAACCGGGGTTATATTTCGTTCCCACAGTATTGTCATCAGTTATGCTGGCTCCTGCCAAACCGTCCAATTTGAATGCTGACTTCATCGGCACTTTAAAATTGGCTATCAAATCGCCGTAAGTTTGTGTCAGTATCTGCTCGCTGCGCGAATACTGGCCGTTGGCCACGCTTAGTACCGGGTTGGTACCTGCATATAAATCCTGCTCCCATACATCAGATACGCGGTCAACATTACCACGGGCCTGTATGTTCAACCAATCTGCAACGTCATATTTTACAACCGCATTGGTCAAAAAGCGGTTACGTGTAGAATAATTGGGGTTTTTGTAAAGTATCCACCAGGGGTTTTGCTGAATATCTTCATTAGAAACCCAATTTTGGGTCAGTAACCCGTTTCTTGCAGGCTGTGGTACCCCATAATTGGTTTTATACGGGGTAATATCAACACCTACGGGGAACAAATACAAGCCCGGAAGGGTATTAAAGTAAAATCCCTGCCCGGGCGTGTTGTTTATCCTTTGGTTAATGTAGTTTGTATTAACATCTACAGTAAGTTTATTATTTAAAAAATGACCTGTTTCCCTGAACGTAAAATTATTACGTTTTAAATCATTTGTCGGCTCCACACCGTTAGCGGTAGTGTTTGCATACGAGAAATAAGTTTGGGCCAGTTCTGTACCGGAAGAAAAATTAATTGAATTCGTGAAATTATTTCCGTTTACAAAAAAGTCATTCAAATTATTCGCTGTTGAAGGTGTTGTTAACTTTGCCCCCCAGCTTTGGTTACCATTCGGGGTTTCTCCATATTCATTTTGAAATTGTGGTTTGTAGGAGATTACATCGTTGGTATATGATGAGGAGAAATTAATCTGGGCTGTACCAGCCTTGCCTTTTTTGGTAGTGATTAATATAACCCCGTTTGCTGCCTGGCTGCCATAAAGTGCAGCGGCGGCAGGCCCTTCCAAAACTGTCATGCTTTCAATATCGTCAGGGTTTAAGTTAGAAATACCATCACCACCATCAGGCGAGCCGCCATACGTGCCATTTGGCTGGCCGTTTGCATTTGAAGTATTTGTAATGGCCACACCATCTATAACATACAATGGCTGGTTAGTGCCAAAAGCATTTTTGCTGCCGCGTAAAATTACTTTAACAGAACCACCGACGCCTGATGAACTTGGTGAAATGTCAACACCAGCCACTTTGCCGTTTAACGAGTTCATTAAATTGTCGCTTTTAACACCGGTGAGTTCACTGCCGCCAATAACCTGGTTTGCATAAACAAGCGACTTTTCAGATCTTTTAACACCCAAAGCAGTAACAACAACTTCATTCAGGCTTTTGTTGGATACTACCATGGTAACCGTAATGGAAGTTTTTCCGGACACAGCCACTTCCTGGGTTTCATAGCCTACAAATGAGAATAACAACACAGCATTATCAGGCGTGTTGACTGAAAAATCGCCGTTTAAATCAGATAAGGTACCGGTATTTGTACCCTTGATCTTAACTGATACACCGGGAAATGGCTGTCCGTTTTCATCCAGTACCTTACCATGGACAACCGTATTGTTAACTATTTCATTTTTGGTTGTAATAACAATCAGGTTATTTTCCAACTGGGTGTAGGTAAAATCAGAATTGGCCAGCAATTGGTTAAGCACCGTGGTTACATCTTCATTTTTTACATTTATAGCAATGTTTCCGGTTGAAGGTATTTTACGTTCGCTAAAAACAAAATGATAGTTGGTTTGCTTTTGAATGACGGCAATAACTTTCTTAAAATCGGCCGATTTTGTATTTATCGTTACTTTTTGTTGTGAGTAAACGTTCGCTACTGCCTGAAGGTTAAAGATTACGATTAAAATAATTGTCAATTTCATTATTAATATGGACTTAAATAGCCAATATTTATCTCTTACACCCTCCGGGTGTTTAAAATATTTCATACTTTTAC
>JBIOHE010000440.1:0-3403 GCA_044448725.1 Sphingobacteriales bacterium
AATCAAACATGTCCTGCACCGAATGAAATCCTTTTTTATCCTGTATCCATTCTGCCGCCATTACAGCGCCTAAGGCAAAACCGTTACGGTTGTGGGCTGTGTGTTTAATTTCAATACTATCTACTTCCGAGTCGTAGATCACCGTATGTGTGCCTGGTACGCTGTCAATGCGGAATGATTCAATCAAAAGCTCGTCGTCTTTTATGTTGTCAGCGACAGTTTCTTCTCCATCTGCGGTAAGCACATTTACCCAATCCTTTTTCCGGCCGAGGTTTTCAATTATCCCTTCAGCAATAGTTATACCTGTTCCGCTTGGAGAGTCGAGCTTTTGCGTATGGTGGATCTCTTCAACCTGCACATCATAATAAGGGTAATTGTTCATCAGCCTGGCAAGCACCCGGTTAATATGAAAAAATATATTTACGCCAATACTGAAATTAGTAGCGTAGATCAGCGAATTGCCGCCCCGGGTGCATTCCTGCTTTATCCGGTGAATTTCGTCGTGCCAGCCGGTTGTTCCCACTACTATCGGCACACCTGCCTTAAAACATTGTTCAATATTACTTAAAACCGTACCGGGGGTGCTGAATTCAATCGCTACGTCTGCTTTTTGAAGATTTTCTACGGTAAGCTCATTCAGGTTATCGTAATCAATTTTTAATACAATCTGGTGCTGGCGGTCAATGGCTATCTTTTCTATGATCTTGCCCATTTTTCCGTACCCTAACAATGCAATTTTCATTTTGTTATTTATTATTCTGGCGAAACCGTAAAAAACGGTATTTAAAATATCGTTTTGGTTTCTTAAAATGTGTTTATCAGAATGTAAAGGTAATTTTTAAACCCGGAATATACGAATTGCTGAAATTTTGAGCAAACGTTTGCTGGTTCATTAAAACAGGGCTTACCTTCATGGAAAGGTTATTGTCAACCGTGTAGGCGTTCATAAATTTGGCGTCGATATAGGCGTCAACTACATTTACACCCCAGGCAACAAAAACACCTAATATATCAAGGTCGCGTATGCGGCGGTAATAATCTGTGTAACTGGTCAATTGTGTAATATTTGCGTTATAATACGCTTGGTAAAGGTCGTAATACTTGCTCCCTTTTACGGGTACTTGTCCGTGTTCCCTCAATAGCGACACATTTAAAATTTTAACGTATTGATCGTTGCTCCAAACGATATAGTAGCCTAAAGCGCCAAGTGCGCCATAAATAACCGGCACCTTCCACCAACGGTGGTTATAAACCTGCCCCCATCCCGGTATCAGTAATGAATGCATGATAGCCGTATGCGGGCTGTGCAGGCTGTCGGGGTGATAAACTTTTTCTTTTTTCTTTTTTACAACAGGGGTAGCGCTAACAGTGGTGTCGTTTTTTTTAAATTGTATGCTATCCGTTTTGCTTTTTAGCTGAGCAGAGGATGTATCGGGACTTTGAGCCGCAGCAACAAAAGAAAATGCGGCTGACAGCCAAATTAAAAGCAAATATTTATACATGTTTTACATTAAAAATGCCCTTTTGGGGGATTTGTTTTTCACCAATCCATTATTTCAAGGATGCGTGTAAGGTCACTTTCTGATAAAAAAGGAATCTCGATGCTACCCTTGCCCTGCCCGCCGATCTTCAGTTTAACCCTTGAACTGAATTTGGAAGCCAGGTCATCCTGTATTTTTTGAATCTGGAATGAGACAGGTTCAGGCTGTTTTCCTTCTTTTTTTAAAGGCGCACTTTGCATATCCCTTGCCAGTTCTTCTGTTCTACGAACGGATAAACCCTGCTTTATAATATGCTGGTGTAAATATATTTGTTGGGTTGGGTCGCCAATGGTTATCAGGGCCTTGGCATGGCCCATACTGATCTGCCCGTCGCGGATAGAAGCCTGGATGCCCGGCGGCAGCCGTAACAGCCGCAGGTAATTGGTTACTGTAGATCGGTTTTTGCTCACACGTTCGCCCAGTTCTTCCTGTTTCAGGCTGCATTCTTCAATCATACGCTGAAAGCTTAAGGCTACTTCAATAGCGTTCAGGTTTTCGCGCTGAATGTTTTCGATAAGCGCCATTTCAAGCATTTGCTGGTCATTGGCAGTACGTACATAAGCCGGAATCTGGGTTAAACCTGCCAGTTTTGCAGCGCGGAAACGGCGCTCGCCGGAGATCAGCTGATAGCTGTGCGCGTTCATCCGCCTTACGGTGATAGGCTGGATAAGCCCCTGCAGTTTGATTGAATCGGCTAATTCAGTCAACGCCTGTAAATCAAAATCGGTACGCGGCTGAAAAGGGTTTACTTCAATTTCAGCTAATTTTATCTCATTTACCGAGCCAAGGTTATTGACTTCGGGGCCTGATGAAACATTGTTTTTTGTTGGTTGCCCGTTATCAGAATCATTCAGCAATGCGCTTAATCCTCTTCCCAAAGCATTTCTCTTTTCTGCACTCATTTCTTATACTGTTTCTGTTGTTGCCGTGGCTTCGGCACTAACCAAACCATTTTTCCTTACAATTTCCCGGGCCAGGTTAAGGTAGTTTATGGCGCCTTTACTGGTTGCATCGTGCATAATTACTGATATTCCAAAACTTGGGGCCTCGCTCAAACGTGTATTGCGCTGGATAATAGTATCAAATACCATATCCTCAAAATGCGCCCGCACTTCTTCAACCACCTGGTTTGACAGGCGCAACCTTACATCGTACATGGTTAACAATATGCCTTCGATCTCCAATTGGGGGTTTAGCCTTGATTGAACTATCTTGATGGTATTTAAAAGTTTGCCCAAACCTTCAAGGGCGAAATATTCGCATTGTACAGGGATAATCACTGAATCAGCGGCAGTTAGCGCGTTGATGGTGATCAAACCTAATGATGGTGAACAATCAATAATAATAAAATCATATTCATCCTTAACCTGGTTCAGTACCGCTTTCATTTTGTACTCACGGTCGGTAAGGTTGATCATTTCAATTTCGGCGCCTACCAGGTCGATGTGAGCTGGCAGAAGGTCGAGATTGGGGGTTTCTGTTTTTTGTATCGCATCATGGGGATCAACCTGGTTAATGATGCACTCATAAATGCTGTTCTTTATATTTCGCGGATCAAACCCGATGCCCGACGTTGAATTTGCCTGCGGGTCGGCGTCAACCAATAAGGTTTTGAACTCCAACACAGCTAAACTTGCAGCAAGGTTTATGGACGATGTGGTTTTTCCAACGCCACCTTTTTGATTGGCTAAAGCAATAATTTTACTCATTTTATATTAAAAAAAATTTATAAAAGGGTTTTTGTGACAACGAAATACCGGATTGAACTTCCCTGCTTCTGCAGCGACTTTTCTCCGGGGTAAAGATACGTATTTAAATAATTCAGAAATCCACAGCTTTGGCCTATTTACAAACAAATAATT
>JBIOHE010000441.1:0-3402 GCA_044448725.1 Sphingobacteriales bacterium
AACCAGGCCTGGCACAGCCTGCATTTGAAAAAATGGTAAAAAGATTACACGCCTTGCCCCCCATTGAGCTGCACCTGAACGGATTTGGTTTTTTTAACCAGGGTGAAACCGCCAGAACAATATATGCCGCAGTTGAAAAAACTGCACATACCGATAATTGGTTCAGGCTGCTAAAAAAACAGTTGGGCATAAGGGTCGAAAACTTTGTACCGCATATTACTATTGCCAGAAACATCCCGGTAACTTCTTTTAGCAAATTGTGGCCAGATTTTGAAAACAGGCCTTTTTCTGAAACCTTTACGGCCAATAGCTTAACTATACTGCAAAAGGAAACTTTTGTTGATTACTGCGAATGGACGCATTACAGGGAGCTGTTTTTTGCTGATAAATTAGCAATTTTTTAACATTTTATGCATAAGAGTTAATTAGATTGGATGAATTAAAAATACTTTGTTTTAACAGCTAAATAGATACATTATGGACGTTTTATATACACCAAGGCCAACAATTGACTGGAAAAAACAATTGGAAGATGGAAGTGATTTCTTCACAAAACAGGCTATTGCAGACAGCGATAAATTACTTGATGATTACCTGTCTGCCCTGAAAAAATCCAAAACTGAAATAGAAATATGGGAAGCCATTGAAAATATTGTAAAGGGCTTTGATGAGCTTAATATTAAACACGGTTATTTTATTGAAACAATGGAACGTGAAGATATTGCTGAGTTCATTCAAAATTCGGCTGAAGCCGCCGGGTTGAAATATGAGGGCGATGTTACCGAAGAATGGCGGACAGAATGGTAAAATAAGGCCAAAAACTTGCCAGTGCACTCACGGCGTTATAAATATGGTCGTCTGAACCTTGATTCAATAATTTTATGATTCCCTGATTTAAACCAATCATGGGCATCAATAAATCCAAAGAATCGTGGTTCAGACAAAAAAAACGAAAATAAAATCTGCCTTTAACCGCCTGACAAACAACATTTCAACCTTCCAACATTGCAACTTTACAACAGCCAACCAGCTTTTTTAACAATTTATTAACCTCAAAACAAACCTTTTTCTATCTTTGCGCCGGGGTAAGTCTTTTACGGCCAGCTCCTCTTGAACTCCCCCAGGGTGGGAACGCAGCAAGGGTAGAGAGTTGAGCGGCGCGATAGAAGTAGCTTACCCTTTTTTATTTTTCCATATTTGCCATGACGGGGGCATTGCGAATATCAATCAAAATCTCAAAAAAAATTTCCTGACTAACCTTTAACCTCCGGTCTCTAATCTCTTTTTTCTGCATATCTTCGCAACAACATCATCCAATACAAATAATGCTCGATATATTTATCATAGGTGGCGGTCCAATAGGTATAGCCTGCGGGCTTGCAGCACAAAAGGCAGGCCTCAGTTTTATTATTGTTGAAAAAGGCTGCCTGGTTAATTCCCTGTATAATTACCCCTCCACCATGACTTTTTTCTCCACTTCGGAGAAGCTTGAGATCGGCGGCGTTCCCTTTGTAACAGTAAACAACAAACCCAACCGCGCTGAGGCGCTGGAATATTACCGTCGTGTGGTTACTTCAAATCATTTGCCTGTTAATTTATTTGAAGAAGTAACCGAAGTAAAAAAAGAGGATAACATTTTTACCATTACCACCAGCAAAGCAACATACCGGGCTAAAAAGGTTATTGTATCCACCGGATTTTATGATATTCCGGTAAAACTGGGTATCCCCGGCGAGGACCTCCCCAAAGTAAGGCATTACTACCAGGACCCTAATTATTACGCTCTGCAAAAGGTGGTGGTGGTCGGTTCAAGCAACTCGGCCATTGATGTGGCGCTGGAAACCTTCCGCAAGGGCGCTGAGGTTACGCTTGTAGTTCGCGGGGCGGATATTGGTGAACGGGTTAAATACTGGATCAGGCCGGATATTGTTAACCGTATAAAAGAAGGCGCTATTAAGGCATATTTCAATTCGAACTTAAAGGCAATCCGTCAATACGAAGTTGATATAGAAACACCGGAGGGCGCAGCAACCATCCCCAATGATTTTGTAATGGCGATGACAGGCTATCAGCCTAATTTTGCTTTTCTCGAAAAAATGGGCATTAAATCATCAAAAGACAGGTTTATCCCACAATACAATCACGAAACTATGGAAAGCAATGTACCCGGTTTGTACCTTGCCGGCGTGGTGGTCGGCGGTATGGATACCCATTTATGGTTTATTGAAAACTCACGCATCCACGCGGAGTTGATTATCGGGGATATAATGGGGAAAGTAGTGAGAAGTGAGTTGTGAGTGTCCGGTAAGTTCTCCACTCACTATTTACCACTGACAACTCACACAATAATTCACATTTTTCTTGCATAAGTAAAAATTAATGCAATAATTTGCACAAAATTTAAAAAACGATAATAATACCGCTAAAATGAACCAGCAAAGCTTACATAAGCCAATGACCAGAGCCATATTTGCTCCGCTTGCTGCTGCATGGGTTTTAACTGTTGCTTTATTTTCTCCGTCACGACGAAGGCCTTATATGCCCAGGGTTTGATCCGCTGCTCTCCTTTCCGCAACCCTGCCAGCCGTAAAGACAAATTAATCCTGTCTTTATCCAACAAAAGATCAACTGATTATTTAACGCCGTAAAAGGCAAGTAATTTAACGGTAATTTTTCTATTTCAATGACCATACAAGATTTTGATATACAGGTTGCATCTGCACAGCATGTTGACTACGCGCCTGTTATATGTAAAGAAATGGCTGAATCAGCCAAAGCAAGGGGTACAGGTATTGCCCAGCGTTCCTCCGAATATGTAGCCAATAAAATGCTGGAAGGCAAGGCTGTGATCGCTTTTCATAAAGACGGCACCTGGGCAGGCTTTTGTTATATAGAAACCTGGAGCCATGGCGATTTTGTAGCCAACTCTGGCTTAATTGTAAATCCGCAGTTCAGGCAGGCCGGGCTGGCGAAAGCTATTAAAGAGAATATTTTTAATTTATCGAGGACAAAATATCCTGACGCAAAGATCTTTGGCCTTACAACCGGTCTGGCTGTTATGAAGATAAATTCGGACCTGGGCTATGTACCCGTAACTTACTCCGAGCTTACGCAGGATGAAAATTTTTGGGCAGGCTGCAAAAGCTGCGTCAACTACGATATCCTGATGAGCAAGGGCCGTAAAAACTGCATGTGTACTGCCATGCTGTTTGATCCCACCGAAAAACAAAAGGAGTCGGAAGACAAAATGAAAAAGATCACCCACAAAGCAACTTTGCTGGAGCGCATCGAGAACGCATTATTTAAGCTGAAAGCATAAAGCTGAAAGCAGAAAGACCAAAGCTTAAAGCAATAGAAAGCATAAGAGATTAAAGCCTAAGGTAAAAAAGACAAGCAAAAGGT
>JBIOHE010000442.1:0-3396 GCA_044448725.1 Sphingobacteriales bacterium
CTTCTGGAAAACTAAACATCAGTTATCTATATTCTGACAAACCGCCGTATGCCGAACGGCACGTACGGTGGTGTGAGAGGACGGTAAGGGAGAACTACTCCCTTACTTCCTACTCGATTAATAGGGTAGTTTGTGCCCGCGGGCTCCGTCGTCTCTGACATACCCTGGGCTAATCTTAATTTCCTTTTTCCTTTTAAACTTAGTAGATTTGATATGTGAGCGAGTCGAAAATTTCGTAAAATGCTGGCTTGACCTGGTTTTTGGACAGATACTCAAGCGCTATAGAATCTTAAACCAATCAAAACATGAAGAAAATAACATTGTTCCTTTTGACAATTTCTTTCGCCTGCATGGCGCAGGAAAAGCCGCAGGATAAGCCTGTTGTAATGACGCCGGAGCTCACACAGGTAGTTATCGATACTTTGTCCAAAGCCTTGATAACCAACTATGTTTTTACGGATAAAGCACGGGTGATGAGCAAGTACCTTCACGGGCAATTGGCAAAAGGGGCCTACCGTAATATCACAGACCCGCAGGCTTTCGCTTCGCAAATCGCGACCGATCTGCAAACCGCCTGCCCCGACCTGCATACAGGTTTCCGTTTCAATCCGCAGTTGGCGCAAATGGGCCCGCCTCCAATGCGTGGCCCCGACCCGCACCAGGATTCGTTGCGGAATGTGTTTATGGCGGAACGTAATTTTGCGTTCACGGCTTCTGAAATTTTACCCGGCAATGTCGGCTACGTAAAATTTAACGGGTTTGTAGATGTTACGCCCTCCGCCAAAGAAACCGTTACAGCGGCCTTTCGCTTTGTACGCTACACCAAAACATTGCTCATCGACCTGCGGGAAAACCATGGTGGCAGTCCGGAGATGGTTAAACAGGTGTTAAGTTATTTTTTTGCGGAAAAGACCAGGGTGAATGATATCATTGTCCCCAACAAGCGTGACACCGCCAAGGGCTGGACGGACCCAACTGCCACCGACGGGCTGATCCTGCGGATGCCGGTGTATGTATTAACCAGCAGCGGCACGGTTTCGGCGGCTGAAGATTTTGCCTACGCCATGCAGGCGACAAAAAGGGGAACCATAGCAGGTGAAAAAACAGCCGGCGGCTCCCATCCGGTTGGACCGGTTTTTTTGGGTCATGGCTTTGTAGCGGGCATTCCGTTTGCCCATACGTATAATATCCATACCGGGACAGAATGGGAAGGCGCCGGGGTTATTCCTGACATTGCCTTAAAGGCGAATGCAACACTGGAAGAAGTCAGTTCAACCTTATTCCCCAATTCCTGGTATGCAAATCAGCAAAAAGCGGTGGACAAGCCGGTAGAACCCTCAACTGTGCAAGCCTACCTTGGCACTTACGAGGGCGGGCTAAAGTTTTATGTAAAAGAAGGCGCCCTGTATTGTGAAAACCCGGAACGGGGAAACCAGGTATTTAAATTGCGTTATATCTCGCCCGGTTTTTTCCAGCTGGACGAAAATGTACAGGTTAAATTCGGTCAGCAACAAGGAACGGCTTCTGGTATGCAGTTTTACTGGAGCGATGGCAATATATCGTTTAAACCAAAAACGCAATAGAAAGGTTTGGGATTTGGTTGCGCGTGCTCCGTTTCGGCAGGGTTTCCCGCAGATTTAAGTTAACCCATAAAACTTGGTTAGGTGGATTACATTGGCGATTTCACGATGCGTTCCTACAGAACGCGTTTGGACTCCTCTGTTTTTTCTACCAACCATACGCCCCGCTGGGCCGAAAGACAAAAAAAAGCGTCCGATAAGGACGCCTGGTTGGTAGAAATTGAATCAAAAATCGCCTTGACGTTCCGTAGGAACGTTTGGTGATGGCCGGTTTTATATTAACGAAGCATTATTTGCCCCTGATTTTTGTGGGTTAACTTAAACCCGCAGAGGACCCTGCGGCTTTCCCGGGGCATGTTGCAAAGAAATAAAAGATAAATTTGATAACTATATGAGAATTATTTATACTTTTTTATTCCTGTGCTGTTTGTCTTCCGCGTTCGCGCAGACGACTATTATGTACGACGCGAACGGTAATGTAATCGGCGGAACGCATATTAAAACCCGCCCCCCCGAAAAAGTAATATTGACTGACACCAGCTCCAACAATACCTTTGTTTTGGATTCAGCTCATGTAAACATAACTGCGTACAATAAAACCGGCGGCGTTTTGTGGAAGACTGATCCCTGGAAGGACAATAAAATTGAGGTTTACCGAACCAACCGGCCAATAATTGTGGATATGAAGTTTGGCACTGATCCCGGTTATTTCGATAAGTCAAGAAAAGGCGAAAAGGTGATATGGATAGAATACATCAACACCCAATTTGGGTTTATCGACCTCAAGACAAGTAAATTTTATTTCGTGGGCCAGGATTAGTTGGTTTTTAAAAAAAAGCGCTACTTTCTATACAGAAGTTAGAAGGGTTGGAAAGTTCAATACCTGTCAGCGGCGCACGAGTCGCTTTTGCGTTGAAGGCCATTTCGACACACCTCGCGCGAGAAGGGGGAGATGTACGTTGCACTGTGATGGGGGAACTTACGATCCCGGTAATCCCAGGTTAACGATAATATTTCCTCATACATAGGCATCCCCGTGCGCAGGGTCTTCTGCGACAGACCCTGCTGGGACAAAAAGTTAATTAGTTTGCTGATTAACTTCTTCTCTTAATTTTTTAAATGGTCTTAATTCATGAGTGTCACCTACTCTGCTTTTTACAGTTAGGGGTAAAATAATTATAAAGCCATAGATAATTATTATAATTCCTATTGCTATGATCGATTGCACATATACAGGCAAGCATGAAAGTTGTTTCAAAAATTCAAAGATGAAGAATAGAGACCAACAAAAAATAGCGAATATAGAAAAACGTAGTGTAAGTTTAGGCGTCGAGATATTTGCCGGATCAATCGGGTTGTTTTTATGATCAAATTCATCAACAACATCCTTAGAAAACATTGAGTAGGGCATCAAATTAATATTGTTTTTCGCCAACTCTCTCTCCATGTGCATAATAATTGCTATCCAACTTAATGACCAATAGTAATATCCTTTGCATGACGCATTCCAAATGGTGCAAGTAAAAACACCAATTGCTGTCATAATAATAATACCCCAATTGTCACCATTGAGCTTGTCATAAATGTTTGTGATTGCTACCAGGATAGCACCATTTGCAACGTAATAGAAAGTCATCCATTTATGATAATTCTCATTTAGTTTGTCCCTCGCATCTACGGCAACTTTATACTGTTTTTCTAAAAGTTCGTCATATTTCATTTGATATAAATTTCGTCATTTAACTTGCATGGTGATGGGGGAACTGACGATCCCGGTGATCCCAGTTTAACGATAATATTTCCTCATATACAGACA
>JBIOHE010000443.1:0-3389 GCA_044448725.1 Sphingobacteriales bacterium
ACCCTGCCCTCTCCAAAGGAGAGGGTTTAACAAAGAGCTAAGTTAAAGTCCTCTCCTTTGGAGAGGATTTAGGTGAGGCTAACCGCATTCACCCACATACTAATTTTTCTCAGGACGCGGTAAAAGGGCTTTTCTTGAAAGCTTCAGTTTACCCTGCTTATCAACGTCAAGCAATTTTACGCGTACTTCGTCACCGATCTCGAATATACCGTCCATGGTTTCAATTCGGCGGTGGTCAATTTCCGAGATGTGCAGCAAACCGTCTTTGCCAGGCATAATTTCAACAAATGCACCAAAAGGCATAATTGACCTTACTTTACCTTCGTAAATTTCACCAACTTCAGGCTTTGAGGCAATAGCTTTAATACGACCTACAGCTTTATCAATTGATTCCTTGTTATCAGCAAATATCTGAACAACACCCTGGTTGCCAACTTCCTCAATGGAGATAGTAGCGCCGGTTTCACGCTGCATTTCCTGGATGATCTTTCCACCGGGTCCTATCACCGCGCCGATAAACTCTTTATCAATACGGACGGTAATAATACGCGGTGCATGCGGTTTGTAATCTTCACGCGGCTTTTCGATAGTCTTCTTCATTTCCCCAAGGATATGAAGACGGCCTGCTTTAGCCTGATCCAATGCTTTTCCTAATACTTCGTAAGATAAGCCGTTGATCTTTAAGTCCATCTGGCAGGCAACAATACCTTTTTCGGTACCGGTTACTTTAAAGTCCATATCGCCCAAATGATCTTCATCACCCAAAATATCAGATAAGATGGCATATTTGGTTCCCATTTCATTGGTGATCAAACCCATCGCGATACCTGATACCGGCGATTTAATTTTAATACCTGCATCCATCAAAGCCAATGTACCGGCACAAACCGTAGCCATTGATGATGAACCGTTAGATTCTAAAATATCAGAAACGATACGGATAGTATAAGGATTTTCTTCGTCAGAAGGCAATACCTGTTTTAACGAACGCATAGCCAAATTACCATGACCGATCTCGCGGCGGCCGGCTCCCCTGTTCGGGCGAACTTCGCCGGTTGAAAAACCAGGGAAATTATAGTGTAACAGGAATTTTTGATAACCGTTGATAAACGCACCGTCTATCATTTGCTCATCGTCCTTAGCACCTAAGGTAACGCTGGTTAATGACTGTGTTTCGCCACGGGTAAATACCGCTGACCCGTGAGCCGCAGGCAAATAACCGACCTCGCTCCATATCGGGCGGATCTGGGTGGTGGTACGGCCGTCCAAACGCTTCCCTTCATCAAGTACAAGGTTACGGATGGCGTCATATTCAACATCGTGAAAATATTTTTTTGCTAAAAACAGGGTAACATCATCTGTTTCGCCCATGGTAGCAATATATGCGTCGCGTACTTCTTTAAATTTCGCAGTACGTTCTTCTTTGGCAGATGCAGACGAAGCGATAGCATAAACCTCTTCGTAAGTTGAAGCATAAATGGCTTTCTTCAATTCTTCATTGCTGTTTTCGTGGCAGTAAACGCGTTTTTCTGTTTTACCAACCTCAATGGCCAATTCTTTTTGTATAAAGCACTGGTGTTTGATGGCTGCATGTGCAAATTTAATTGCTTCAACCAGCTCTTCTTCCTGAATTTCTTTCGATTCGCCTTCAACCATGTTTACGTCGTGTTCCGAACCTGCTACAATAAATTCTAAAGTAGCGGTTTGTAACTGGCTTAAAGTTGGGTTGATAATTAGTTTACCATCAACTTTAGCTACGCGAACTTCGGATATAGGACCGTTGAAAGGAATATCAGAAACCGCTAAAGCTGCTGACGCCGCCAGGCCTGCAAGGCAATCGGGCATAATATCTTTGTCGGCAGAAATAAGAGAGATCATCACTTGCGTATCAGCGTGATAGTCTTCGGGGAACATCGGGCGTAAAGCGCGGTCAACCAAACGGGAAATTAATACTTCATAATCTGATAAACGTGCCTCACGGCGTAAAAAACCACCCGGAATACGGCCGGTAGCTGCGTATTTTTCCTGGTAATCAACAGAAAGCGGTAAAAAATCCACGCCTTCTTTTGCATCAGGACTTGATACTACCGTAGCCAATAGCATGGTATCACCCATTTTTATTACTACGGAGCCGTCAGCCTGTTTGGCCAGTTTCCCGGTTTCGATCTCAATGGTGCGGCCGTCACCTAAATCAATAACCTTTTTAATTACATTTAAACTCATCTTTTTTGCGTTGTGGTGCCCTTTTCATCTTTCGGAGCGCACCGGTTTTTATGTTTGTATATATTGTTTTCAAATGTAAAAAGCCACCCCCTAAATCTGGGATGGCTTTTTTCAAAATATGCGAAAGTGTTACTTAATGATGTCCCTCAGCTGTAAAGCCTTGATGATGGCACGGTATCTTTCAATATCTTTTTTAAACAGGTAAGCCAGCAATGCGCGGCGTTTACCTACTAATTTTTGCAGTGATAATTGGGTCGAAAAATCGTGTTTGTTTTTTTTCAGGTGCCCTGTTAAATGTGCAATGCGGTAAGTGAATAATGCTACCTGACCTTCGGCTGAACCTGTATCAGCGGCACTTTCACCGTGTTTTGCAAAGATCTCTGCCTTTGCTTCTTTACTTAAATATATCACTTGAATAATACTAAAGCGTTTATAAAAATTGTTAATTGTGGGTGCAAAGATACGGGAACTATTGCATTTATGCAATAGTTTGTTGTAATGTTGTAAAGTTGAAATGTTGCAAGGTTTTTTAGCCGAAAATACAAATTTCAACCTCACAACATTTCAACTTTACAACAACATGAACACACCCACCTACTCCACTTTCGAAACTGAACTCCGCGTACGGCCCGATGATATCGATATGTTCCACCATGTGCATAACAGCAAATACTTTGATTATGTGCTCGCTGCCCGTTACGATCAGATGGAACGCTGCTACGGCATGGCTATGGAAAAATTCCTGGAACGCGGTTTTGGCTGGGTGATCCGCACCGCCCATGTGGATTATAAACGGGCCCTTACCCTGAGCGACTATTTTATTGTAAAAACCGGCATCGAATCAATCGACGAAAAAGGCTGCCGCGTAAAATTCAGCATCACCAACAAAGCCAATCATAAAATTTGCTGCGACGGCTGGTTTGACTATGTGATGATAGACATTGCAACAGGCCGCAGCGCCAAAGTGCCGGAGGACGTTATTGAGCAATACTGTATTTAGGCATTGGTCACTGAGTCATTAATTAATCATTAAATCATTGGATGGAGGTTATAGCCGGCAAGATGACAAAACGCACCTGAACAGCATTGTCGCAGTCTTTGCCTTGCTAATCTTTTCAAACACACTGATAAAAAATTCTTAAATTTTTTATCAGTGTGTTATAATA
>JBIOHE010000444.1:0-3370 GCA_044448725.1 Sphingobacteriales bacterium
AGATAATGTTAGGTATATAATTCTTGGCCCGCGACAGCGTGTTTGATTGTAAGATAAACCACTTGGCCTGACTGTATTTTTTTTGTGCATAATAAACTTTTGCCAGGTTGTCAAAACACAGGCGTAATGCCGTTGAGTCGTTATAAGCGGCATAATTCTGAATAGCAAGTATTGTATAATTTATATCTTCATTTTGATAGACTAATTGCTTTTTCTTGCTGGATAGGGTATCGTAGGCAGCGTAAAGGCTGGCTAACTTTGTGTACAATAAAGCCTTTAAAGTATCATTTCCTGTATGTTTTAGCTCCATTTTTAAACTATCAGCATCATTGCTCTTTAACAGATGTTCAATCCGGGCCTGTTCATTCAATTTATTTTTCTGTCTGACGCCTTCGCGCTGTTTTATTGCATCTGACAGGGATGCTCTCAGGCTATCCAGCTGTATTCCGGAAGTTATTTGTTTAAGATTTTCGGAAATAATTGCGGGCGGAGACAGTGTTGTTTTAGCTGCGATAAATGAATCCATGGCCAGCTTGATTGTCTCGTTTGCAGTGGCAGAAAAATTTACAGGATTGTTCCGCTGCAATGATGCCTGTGTCTTAGTACTGTCCGGCTGGTTTTTGGTGGCCGGGGTATCAGGGTGTACGGGCAAATGTATCGCGCCCGGATGAATACCCAATACCGTTAACCGGAAACAGAAAAATAAAACGAATAACAGCGTAAAACCTTTTTTCATAAGCTTTTCAGCATTAGGGCTTTAAAGATAGTTATATGTATTCAAATAACATGCCTTATAATGCCTTTCGGCTCGTTTTTTTAATTTTTAATCGAATTTGGCGGCTAAAATGCCAAATTTTAAAGTTTTTGCCCTTAATTAACAAAATAAAAAATACTAACAGCTGTTAATAAGTGGGCAAGGTTTTTAAAAGAGCAGGTGATTTTGGCCTGTTTTAACAACAATCCGTGAGGTTTTACCGGAATTATTGAATCTGTTTTTCGAATTTCTCTATGAAAATTCTGATCGGTTCAACCCGGGAAATTAACACATTAAAAAGAACTATTCCGGCAAAGGCGCAGATTATCCCAGCCAGAACATCCAGAATATAATGATGGCTGGCGTAAATGGCAGTACACCATATCCCGAGCATCACTACCGTAAAAAAAACGTTAACAAGGCCCAATCGGTTTTTTAAACCGTAATATAAAACAACAACAGGGTAAGATGAATGTAAGGAGGGCATTGCTGCAAAAACATTTGAACCTTTGGAGTATATGGATTTAAAGATCCCGGCATGAAAGTAATTGTCGAACTTTATCAAACCGGCGGTATTGCTCCTTGTTGCCGCATGAAATTCAAATCCGTGATATTGCACATACCAGGGCGGGGCGGCAGGGTAAAGATAATAAATAACAAATCCGAGAAAATTGACCAATACAAAGGTGAGCGAAAAATAAAGGAACTGTTTTTTGTTTTTGAAAAATAAAAAAACTGCAAATGCAAGCGGCACCGGAATCCAGCAAAGATAAAATAGGCCTGCGGTTATATCTAAAAATGCGTTGCCATTTATCCTCCAGTATTCATTAGGGGTTAGCAGCCTGCCGTTAAAATTGATTCCGAAAAGCTTTTTTTCCCAATTGTACAAATCAGCAATATGAACCGCATTGTAATTATAATTGGGAAACGCCTTCATATAATCAAAAATGATCCAGTAAACAATGAAGATAGAAAAGCCGGTGATAAATTTACGCGTACCCGGGGTCAGGAAATACAATAAATTAACTACAAATATCAAAAACAACTGATCGGATTTATAGCCAACCAGCCTCCATGAAAGAATTAAATAAGTCAACGAAATCAGTAAAATGATAATTGCCTGGCGCAGGGTTACTTTGGCAGCATCATCAATAGCATTATTCATGCTATTTTTTGCCGAAATCAGAGCCGAACACTTTATCCCAAAGCGGGGAACTTACACCATATCCTTTGTTCGGGTCCTGATAATGGTGCAGCATGTGGTGTTGTTTTATCTTTTTCCAGATACTTCCTTTGAAGTTAAAATGGTGTATGGCATAATGGGTCAGGTCGTATATAAGGTAACCCAATATAAAGCCGGGGAAAAAGCCCCAAATTTCGCCGGCTGGTAAAATAGCATTAAATAAGAAGTAAAATAGCGTCGCCAGAGGAATGCTTACCGAGGGCGGCAACACAAGGCGTCTCGCGTCGCTTGGATAATCGTGATGTACACCATGGAATATAAAATGCAGCCTTAACGCCCATGGTTTATCTTCCGGAACATAATGAAACACAAACCTGTGCATCACGTATTCGGTAATGGTCCATACAAAAAGGCCTAATATAAATAGTTCAAAAAAAGTTACAAGCCCCATTGCATTTTGGAAATCCTTATAAACACAAAAAACAATAACAGGAATAAAAATAATTAACGGAACAGTGAAATGAACCTTTGATAAGCTCTCTAAAAAGCTGCTTTTAAACATTCTCACAGAATCCTGTGAATTGGAAACATATTTTTTTTTCATAGCTGGTCAGGGTTAAAATATTTTAGAATTCCTCGGCCCTTTAATGGATTTAACAATAGAAACTGCCTTTTATTATGCTTTTTTATCAAATGTTCCAATTTTAATAAAGATTCATTAAATAAAAAATAATTTTAATCAATTGTTGCGAATATATGATAAATTCAATTTCGTTTTTGTTTTAAAAGCGTTTTTTTAGCGTCCATTAATCTTTTAAAGGCGGTAATATTTGTTAAAACAGCCACCGTAGCTATTGGTACAGTAAAAATAGACATGGTTTCAAAAACATGAAACTTTATCCCGGGGATATAAAGTTTATAGTCCCCACCGATGTAAATTGAACTCAATCCGCATAAAACAGCACACAATCCGATGGTTACCACCCGTTCAGGGCGTTGCATCAGGCCGCCTTTACATTCAATGCCCAGGCCTTCGGCGCGCGCCCTTACATAACTTACCATCATCGAGCCGATCAGGGCTATAAATGCAAATATCGAACTTAAAAAATAATGATGGCCAACCAGGTAGTAGCAAATCCCTAAAAACATAATCAGTTCGCTGTAGCGGTCGAGTACCGAATCATAAAGCGCGCCAAAGGTTGATTTCATGTTTCCAAGCCTTGCTACCTGTCCGTCAAGCATATCAAACAGGCCTGCAAACAAAATTAAACCGCCGGCCCATCCCACATAACTCAGGTCGCCCCGGTTACCTTCCTCTGCGCCTAAAATAAATATTACCGCAACACCAACATTCAGCACAAAACCAATAGATGTAACCACATTGGGCGTAAGCCCTAACTTTATGAAAATCTTAACAACAGGGTCAATAACCT
>JBIOHE010000445.1:0-3329 GCA_044448725.1 Sphingobacteriales bacterium
GCTTTACGAAATACGAATGGTACCAATCTACGAATGAGGGTTGTTGTTGATTCCTATTTCGTAAAGGCAGAAACGCACATCCTGCCGCATCTCTATTTTGCAAATAAAATTTATTGATTTGTTTGGTGGGGAGTATTTACCCAAAGACTTACTTTTTTTTTGACTTTCGGCTACAGACTTTCGACTAATGACTTACAACGTCCTCCTCAACACCGGCGTACCTGGGGTTTTGTTCAACATCGTTTAAAATACATAGTACTTCATCCAGATTACCTGCTGTTACCAGCTTCATGCGGTATTCTTTAAAGTTTTCAATGCCCTTAAAATAGTTGGAATAATGCCTTCTCATTTCAAATATCCCTGTTTTTGGCCCTTTCCATTCAATCGATTTTTGCAAATGGGTGGTGCATGCTGCTATCCTCTCGGCAATGGTAGGTTTATCCGCGTATTCGCCGGTTTTAAAGAAATGTTTAATTTCCCTGAAGATCCAGGGGTAACCAATTGCCGCCCTGCCAATCATCATTCCATCAACGCCAAATTCCATACGCCAGGCTGCGGCTTTTTGTGGAGAATCAATGTCACCATTCCCAAAAATGGGGATTTGAATCCTCGGGTTCCTTTTTATTTCGCGGATCAGGGCCCAGTCTGCAACCCCTTTATACATTTGTGAACGGGTGCGCCCGTGTATGGTAAGCGCTTTTATCCCAACATCCTGCAAACGTTCCGCAACTTCATATACATTTTTGGTATTATCATCCCAGCCCAGTCTTGTTTTTACTGTTACGGGCAGATGTGTGCTTTCGACCACGGCTTTGGTCATGGCTACCATCTTATCAATATCCTGCAATAAACTTGCGCCGGCGCCACGGCAGGCCACCTGTTTTACAGGGCAGCCATAATTTATATCCATCAGGTCGGGATTGGCCAGCGTGGCAATTTCGGTTGCTTCGCGCATGTGGTCAATATCGCTGCCAAATATTTGTATGCCTATCGGACGTTCATATTCAAAAATGTCCAGTTTCCGGCGGCTTTTAGCGGCATCCCTGATCAATCCTTCTGAAGAAATAAACTCGGTGTACATCATGTCGGCACCGTTTTGCTTGCATACATAACGGAAAGGCGGATCACTCACATCCTCCATCGGCGCAAGCAACAGCGGGAATTCCCCTAAATCAATATTTCCTATTTGTACCGACATGCCTTATCTTCGCTGCAAAAATACGAATTTTTAAGGATATGACAGAAAAGCCTTATAACCAGATGCATCCGGCATCCCAATTTTTTATCTTCAGCGGTATCTTTTTGGTGATACTTTTTGCAGGAAACTTAATCGGTGCCGGAATAGCAGTGGCTTTGTATGGCTCAAACACCGTAATGGCTATCGCAACTTTAAAAACTAATACGCCCCATTTGATCAATGCGTTGTGGATAATACAAATTGCCGGTACAACCTTCCCTATATTTGCCGCGCCTGTTTTCTTCTCTTATGTTATTGTAAGGGACCCGGAGGACTACATCAAACCATTCTTCCGTTTGCACTGGGCTCTTTTTGCATTGGTGTTACTGATCATGGTGTTTTCAAACCCGCTTATGGAAGTGTTATCAAACATTAACCAAAAAATGCATCTTCCTCCGTTTTTAAGCGGTGTTCAAAAATGGATGGAGGATAGCGAAAAAAGCGCCCAAAAGATCACTGAAGTAATGCTGCAGATGAAAACCATTTGGGACATGATTATAAATGTACTGCTAATTGGTTTACTGACGGCAATTGTTGAAGAGTTTATGTTCAGGGGTGTGCTGCAAACCATTTTTGTCCGCTGGACAAGAAACCACCATGTTGCAATCTGGATAACTGGTATTTTGTTCAGCGCGTTTCATATAGAGTTTTTTGGGTTTTTACCACGCCTGATGCTCGGCGTACTGTTCGGGTATTTTGTGGTATGGAGCGGTAGTATATGGCCTGCAGTATGGGCCCATTTCCTGAATAATGGCGCGGCGGTAGTTGCCACCTACCTTTTTCAGCATAAAATAATAAAGGCAAACCCCGATGACCAGCATTTATTTAATGCGGCGGGATATATTATTAGCCTGTTAATTATGCTATTTTTACTTTTTATTTACAGGCGAAAAGCATACGAAACAAAACAGGTCCCTGAATATTAATTTATGAAAACACGCGCCATTACAGGCTTCTTTTTTATCGTCGTGATGATCGGTTCGGTACTGTTCGGACAATATATTTTCGGGGTATTTTTTTTACTATTGAGTTTATTGTGCCTGAGAGAATTTTATGGACTTATCAAGCAAACCGGATTAAGTCCAAATACGCAAACAGGCTTATTGAACGGGTTTGTTATTTATGCCGTATTTGCCTTGGTGTTAATTGATCATAGCCAGGCCATGCATAAATTACTTTTTTTGTTGCCAGTAACTTTAAGCGCCGTATTTATACAGGAACTATTTAAGAAAACAGAAGCCCCATTCACAAATATTGCCTACACTTTTACCGGTATCCTATATATATGTCTGCCCTTTACTTTCTTCCATGCACTGGCTTATGCGAAAGGCGGCTTCAATTTCCACTATCCGCTGGCATTTTTATTGCTGCTTTGGGCCAATGATACCGGCGCGTATCTGGTTGGGATAAAGTTTGGCCGTACCAAACTTTTTGAGCGCCATTCGCCCAAAAAAACATGGGAAGGTTTTATAGGCGGTGTATTGATAAGTGCAGGTGTTGCTTTAATTATCGGCCATTACTATACTGAATTAAAATGGGGCCAATGGGTCATTGTAGCCGTGCTGATATCGTTCTTTGGTACTACCGGCGACCTGATTGAATCAATGTTCAAACGCAGTATTAATGTAAAAGACACGGGCAGCATTTTACCCGGCCACGGCGGCCTGCTCGACAGGTTCGACGGGCTGTTGCTGGCAACACCTCTCGTTTATACTTACCTGTATTTGATTTCAAATTAATAACTTTGTAAAAAGAACACAAAAATGACCATCCATAAAGAAGGATATACCTCCATAGCACTTTGCATCCTGTTCATATTTATTTTGAACGCGGTGATACAGTTTTATTTTCCGCAGGCTTATGCTATAAAATGGATTATTTACATCCTCTCGTTTGCCCTTTTTGTGACCATACTTCAGTTTTTCCGCAGTCCTTCAATTACTATTGACACTGATGATAAAATGGTAATGTGCCCTGCCGACGGCAAGGTAGTTGTGATTGAAGAAACTGTGGAAACGGAATATTTTAAGGATAAACGCATCCAGTTATCGGTATTTATGTCGCCGATAAATGTGCATATTAACCGCAACCC
>JBIOHE010000446.1:0-3311 GCA_044448725.1 Sphingobacteriales bacterium
ACTTATAACATTACTACTAATTACTTATACTGCATACAGCCAGCAGGATGTAGATTTTCATATCAACGCGCATTTATTTGCCGGTCAAAAAATTCTGAAAGTAAAACGGGATGTCAGGGATACTTACGTTTGGGTATTGGCTCAAAATAATGGGGTGTATCGCATTAACAGCCAAACTATGGTTGTTGATGATTATACTTCAAAATTTGTCGGTTATAGGAATGATAAGATGATTGATATTGCAGGATATAATCAGGATACTGCTTGCATCGTTACAAAATCAAAGCTGATCACCCTTTTTAAGGGGACCGCAGGCTTACCTGGTCCCGGTTTTACTGCCACAGGGACTATAAATTCTATCGGTGTGAGCAATTTTCATTATACCAATAGTTTCTTCGATGGTTTCGTAATAGGTACTGAAACCGGTGGCCTTTATCACTATAACTTTAAAAATATTCATGCAAGCGTTGGCTCTATGGGGTATGCAAGAATATATGAATCAACCTACAGGCGGCTCACTATGTCGGATGATGAATTCTTAAATTTGGATACTGCAAAATTTAACGATCTTGAAATTACAGATGATATTACCTTTGAAGTTACAAATATATGGAAGGGTGGCCAGTTCGGAAAAAGACCCAATACCGCATTCTACAAAACAGAAGGTTTTTCTGGTGTCGGTTTCTACGCCAATTTGTTTTGGGGTACAGATAATGGTTTTTTTCAGATAAGGGACGATTTTTATCAAACAGAAGGGGCAAACTATTACCATTATCTCCCGGGGATTAAAGTAAATAAAATAACCGACCTGTTTGGCTTAACCAGCATTGTTATCACCGATACAGCAGGCAATCTATTTCAAAAAGAAACGCTGTTAGCAGGCACCCAAAATGGATTGTATTTTAGCAATTCAGCTCTGTATTATTACAAAAAAAAACTACTTGACAGCATCACGTTGTTTCATTATGACCAGTTAGGCCACGTGCCGGTAAATGATATTTGCGTTAATGCTTCAGCTACGGATATTTACGGGATGGCAGCAGGCTGTGAAAATGGAGTTTGGGTGGCAACAAACGATGGACTATATTATTTAAACCCCGATTATGGTAAATATATCGATCCCAAAGACCAGTTGGATGCAATTAGTTTTGCGTTGCCTTATAGTGATACACTTTCCCAAGTTAAAATATGTCCGGGAGATTCTGTTTCTATGATTTTTAATCCTGCTGCTATCGGTATTAATACCATACAGTGGGAAAAAGATGGCAAGGATATAGTCGGACAAACGGGTTCTAAATTAGCTGTTAAAGATAGTGGCGATTACTATGCGATCCTATATACCCCATGCGAAAATATCCACATTGAAACCAATCATCTTAAAGTAACTTTGAGCTCCGCTCCGGTTTTTACATTCAGTTATCCAAATAGAATACAGCAATGCAATAACAACCCCGACACGCTCAAAACCGATAATACCCCCGGTTACCATTACCAATGGTACAGCAACGGTGTATTAAACGGCGATACCACTTCCTCCTTCGTCGTCACCCAAACCGGCAAATATAAGGTGGAGGTGAGCGCGTGCACTAATAGCTGGGTACCTTCAAAAGAAGTGGAGGTGGATCTGGTCAACCTTCCTGCCCCGCAGATTACGGCTGATAAATCCATTTATTGCGCCGAAGATACCGCCGCACTTACGGTAAATGTGCCTGCCGATCCCGGCTATACCATCAACTGGTACCGCAATGGTAGTCTGCAGGCAAACGACCATAATTTAACCGCCATAAAAGATAATATAGCAGGCAGCTATACCGTAGTTGTTAACAGCAATGTTGCCAATTGTACCCAAACTTCAGCGCCCTTTCAGCTGGCGTTTACGCCTTCACCTGTGTTTACTTTTAACTACCCCAATATTTTGCAATATTGTACCGGTACGCCTCTTACGCTGACTGCGGTAGGTAGTGCCAATTATCAATACCGCTGGTTTAAGGACGGAGCACTGACCGGGGATTTTACGGCTGCATTATCCGTCACGCAAGGCGGTAAATACAAAGTGGAAGTCAGCGCCTGTGTCGGGAGCTGGATAGCTTCAAAGGAAATCCAGGTAAAATTTATCACGTTGCCAATGCCCGTAATCACAACCGACAAACCCGCTTATTGTATCGGTGACAATGCCACGCTTTCCATTGCAGCGCCCGTTGACCCTTCCTATACTATTAACTGGTACAGGGATAATGCGCTGATAGCTGCGAATGCTAATCAAAATACCATAACAACCAATGTTGCGGGCAATTATACCGTTTCCATCGTGAACAATACACCAAATACTGACGGCACAGCCTGTTCGCAGACCTCAGCCGTTTCTTCATTATCCTTTAACCCAATACCAACGGTAAGTATCGAAAAAATATTAAATACCACGATATGCGAGGGGCAAACTATCGGCCTGCTGGCTCATTACAATGGTGGGACAGTAAAATGGTCCACCGGTGAAACTACGGATCAGATCGGTGTAATAACTCCGGGTAATTACACGGCAACGGTAACTTCCGCAGCGGGGTGCCAGGCCGATGCCAGTATAGCCATTGCCTTTTTACCAAACCCGGTATTCAGTGTAAAGGACACCTCCATTTGTACCTATAAAAAACAGCCCATCACCCTAACCGCCCCGCCAGGATTTGCCCAATACGCATGGAACGGCACACCCGGCGGACAAACCTACCAGGTCAGCCAACCCCAAACGGTAAGTTTAACGGTAACCGATGTCAATGGCTGCCAGGCAAGCCAGCAGATAATAGTAGCCGACCAATGCCCCAATGTGTATATCCCCAATGCATTTACCCCTAATGCAGATGGCGTAAATGATACCTGGGTAATTGAAGGCCTGGATAATGACCCGACAGTGTTAGTGAGTGTATTCACCCGCTACGGGACACAGATATATGAAAGCAAAGGTTACGGCACACCGTGGAACGGTGAGTACAAAGGCAAAAAAATGCCTGCCGCCGTGTATTACTATATCGTTACCGCTAAAAACGGCACCCAGAAGTTTAGCGGGTCGTTGACTATTATTTACTGAAAACTGTCGAACGAGTTATTTAACTCATAATTTTAATATTTCAAAACTGTTAATGGGGGATGTGAAGTATTATCAGGAAAAGTTAAATATGAAAAAAGGATTAATATTTACTTGTTTAGTTGCCGTATCTTTTTTTGGAATCAAAATAAATAATTTGATGATTGGCCATAAAATACTTGGTGAATACACCCCGATTAATTCGCCCGTATTAAAAATAAAACCGAAGAAAAGA
>JBIOHE010000447.1:0-3306 GCA_044448725.1 Sphingobacteriales bacterium
ATATACGATGCATATGACATCGTCAAAAAGGCTATTGCCAAAATAAACTTTACATACAAAATGAATCTTGTGTACAAGTAGAAGAATAGGTTTGTCATAACTTAGCTTTTAGAATATTGTAAATTTTACATAAAACAGGAGGAATGATTGAACTTTGATTGTTTGAAATGATAACTCAAGATACTTTGGTCTTTTTAAAAGTAGCGTATGCGCGTGTTAACACCATTAGCCCAATAAGCACACAAATAAATTTAGCGCCGTTATATTCCCGGTTAATTGTGATCCATTCTTTAAATGGCACCAGTAAACATACAGAAACAGCCCAAAGTAATATTGCCAGCAATGCGTAGCTTTTTGATATTGGTTTCATTGGCGGGATATATTAAAAAGTCCAAAATATGCAAAGGCGGTCGCTTTAACAAGGGTATTCTTTGAAAAATTTTAATAAACCGGATAGCCCCTGTTTAACCAATCAATTCCTGATTTTTTTAACGTAATAAATTCTCTTACTTTTGCATAATGAAACTTCCTATAGTAGCATACGGCGACCCTGTTTTAAGAAAAAAAGCTCCGGCTATTGAGCCGGATGAATATCCGCATCTGGCGGCTCTTGTTGAAAACATGTTTGAAACCATGTATGCTGCCAGGGGAATAGGTTTGGCCGCTCCACAGGTTGGTTTTTCTATCCGTTTATTTATTGTGGATGCATCGCCGTTTGAAGACGAGGACCCTGAATTGAAAGGCTTTAAAAAGGTTTTTATCAATGCAGCAGTTTTAGAAGAAACCGGCGAAGAATGGGCTTTTAACGAAGGCTGCCTGAGCATCCCCGATATCAGGGAAGATGTTTACCGCGGGCCGGTGATCAGGTTATCCTACTATGACGAAGAGTGGAAGCATCACGAAGAAATATTTTCGGGCATGGCCGCGCGTATTATCCAGCATGAGTATGACCATATTGAAGGTAAGTTATTTATCGATAAGCTTAGCCCTTTGCGCAAACGCCTCATCCAGAAAAAATTGAACGATATTTCGAGGGGTATTGTTGATGTGGATTATAAAATGAAATTTCCTGCCGTAAAAAAAGGCCGGTAGTGTAAAATTCAGGTAACAAAATATCGGTGGAGGGATGATTTTAAAACCCTTTTAACCTATTAAAACCCTTACAACTTTTATAACCCATTACAACCACTACAACAATTACAACCATTACCCTATATTTGCCAAATGACTAAAGAACAGATCCAGGATTTAAGGGATAGAGTAACTTCCCTGAGGAGGCACCTTTGACATCGATAAGAAACTTGAATTATTAGAAAAAGAACAGGAAATAACCATCAGTCAGGGTTTTTGGGACTATCCTAAAGAAGCCGAAAAGGTGCTGGCTTCCATCAAAACAAAAAAAATATGGACAGATGCCTTCCAGAAGGTAGTAGCCGTTGTTGAAGATACGGGCGTACTTTATGAGTTTTTCCAGAGCGGCGATGCCACCGAGGCCGAAATGGAGGAACAATATATTGCGGCTGTGAAAGCAGTTGAAGAGCTGGAGTTTAAAAACATGCTCTCGGCAGAGGAAGACCAGTTTAATGCGGTATTACAGATTACAGCAGGAGCCGGCGGCACCGAAAGTTGCGACTGGGCCGGTATGCTGATGCGTATGTACATTATGTGGGCGGAGAAAAACGGCTACAAAGTGAGTGAGCAGGATTTTCAGGAGGGTGATGTTGCCGGGGTAAAAACGGTTACTTTGCAGATTGAAGGCGATTTTGCTTATGGCTATTTAAAGGGCGAAAACGGGGTACATCGTTTGGTGAGAATCTCTCCTTTCGACTCTAACGCCAAACGCCATACTTCCTTTGCATCGGTTTACGTGTATCCGCTGGTGGATGATACCATTGAAATAGAGGTAAAAGACGCAGACATCGAATTTGAAACCTTCCGTTCGGGCGGCGCCGGCGGCCAGAACGTGAACAAAGTGGAAACTGCCGTGCGTTTGTATCATAAACCATCAGGCATTATCATAAAAAACCAGGAATCGCGTTCCCAGTTGCAGAACAAGGAAAACGCTATAAGGCTGTTAAAGTCGCAGTTATATGAGGCCGAAATGCGTAAACGCCTGGAAACCACCAATGCCATTGAGGGCAATAAGAAAAAGATAGAATGGGGATCGCAAATACGCAACTATGTTTTACATCCTTATAAACTGGTTAAGGACCTGCGTACCGATTATGAAACATCAAACGCCGCCGCGGTTTTAGATGGCGACCTTAATGACTTTTTAAAAGCCTATTTAATGGAGTTCGGCGGACCTAAAAGTTAGTTGATTATGTTGATTGGGTGAGTGGTTGATCACGTTAATCCTGCATTCGTTTTATTAATATTATTTTAAAAAATCTAATTATAAACCATGAAAACTATATTGTGCGTCTTAATGCTTATGAGTTCAGTAATTTTTGCTTACAGCCAGGAAAAATCAATCCCATTGTATCCAAATGGTGTGCCCAACGCTAAACCAACCCCGGCAACCTACGTCGAAAACCTTAATGGTGACTGGATAACCATGGTAAGCATACCTGCGCTTACACCTTATTTTCCTGAAAAAGGCAAGGCAAATGGCGCCGCAATAATAATTTTTCCCGGCGGGGGCTATGGCGGGCTTTCCATGGTGAACGAAGGTTCAAGTATCGCTGAAGCATTTAACAAAATGGGGGTGACAGCGTTTGTGGTTAAATACCGTTTGCCAAGTGATGATATTATGGTTGATAAAACCATTGGGCCTTTACAGGACGCACAGCAGGCTGTTTTAATGGTCCGTAAAAATGCTGCCCAATGGGGAATTAAACCCGATAAAATAGGCATTATAGGTTTTTCTGCCGGCGGGCATTTAGCCTCCACAGAAGGGACACATTTTGATAGGGTAGTGATTGAAGATAAAGACAACATCAGCGTCCGCCCGGATTTTATGGTATTGATGTACCCGGTGATCTCTTTTGGGCCGATGACGCATGTTGGCTCAAGGGAAAACCTGATCGGTAAAACACCTGCACAAGGCCTGATTGATTTGTACAGCAACGAAAAGCAGGTAACTGCCAATACCCCGCCCACTTTTTTGGTGCATTGCGAAGATGACGATGTGGTGCCGGTACAAAACACCCTTATGTTTTATGATGCGCTCTTAGGCGCAAAAGTAAAAGCGGAAATGCATATTTTACCGGCAGGGGGGCATGGTTTCGGCCTCAATAATCCAAAAACTAAGGATAAATGGATTGATTGGTGCCAAAACTGGCTGGATGCGAATGGGTTTTTGTA
>JBIOHE010000448.1:0-3284 GCA_044448725.1 Sphingobacteriales bacterium
AAATAATTGTCTTTCCCGCCGCCCGTAGTTTCGCAACCACATACCACTATGCCCGAAGACTCCGTCTCAAGTGCATTTCCCACACACAATTCTTTTTATTCGTAAAAACTTACTAACTTTATATTATGACATTAGTAGAGCTGAAAAAGTCAATTCACGATAAGATCGACAATTTGGATGATCCGGATTATCTGGACATGTTGAATACTATGATTTATGCTAAAGATAAAGTGTTTGTAATTCCCGGCCTCATGAAAGAAGGAATAAGGCAGGGTACTGAGGATATAAAGAAGGGGGATTTTTATACCATGGAGGATTTTGAAAAGAAATACGGGGAATGGCTAAAAGAATAGTCTTCTCAAAAAAAGCCTTTTCCGATATAGACCGGATCATAGAGTTTAATAATCGCAGAAATCAATCTGACACTTATTCAAGAAAGTTTTTAACCAAACTCCATAAACGTTTGAATCTGTTACAAAAGTATCCTTTGACAGGGGTTGCAACTGATGAAGAAAATGTGTTGCTTTTAGTGTGGGACCAGTACTATGTATTTTATTCGTGCGATGATGTGAACATTGAGATCAAATCCATCTATCATCAAAAAGAAGATGTGATACGTTGATGATAACCCACGCTATCCGTAGTTTCGCAACTACGGAGTACTATCCCCTGAGACCGTGGCTCCAATAATCATAACAACACCCATCACTCAATTATCCATCACCTCCCCTTCAATTCCTTCGCCACCTCCCTACCCGATAGCAAAGTTATTTTCATCCACACCTCCTTATCCGGGTTTCCGTCTTTATTAACTTTTACGGCGCATACTTTGTCAATAAAATCCATTCCTTTAACAATTTCGCCAAACACGGTATAATTCTGGTCTAAAAATGGTGTACCGCCAATGGTACGGTAGGTTTCCCGCTGGGCTTGGGTGAAATGCCAACTGAGTTTTTTTTCAATTTTGTCCAGTTGTTCGTTGGTATAGGTTTTACCGTCAACCAGGTAAATCTGGGTGGTAAATGATGCTTTGTCTTTATTATCATCGCGACCCATCGCCAGGACGCCTCGTTTATGGAACAAAGCCGGATTAAATTCGGGCTGTATCCATTTTTGTTCGGGCTTTAATGTTTTTGATTTGCCGTAAAGGGAATCCGGGTCGCCGCCCTGGATAACGAAACCTTTCAGTATCCTGTTAAAGGTGGTGGCGTCGAAATAATGAGCTTTTATTAGTTTTATAAAATTATCGCGGTGTACCGGGGTTTCGTTGTAAAGCTTAACAATACAATAGCCTTGTGCCGTTTCAATTTTAACATACCGGATTTTTTGCTGTGCCGCGGCCGGGATCAGCAAACAGCAAAATATGCCGGCAATAAGGGGTTTTAAAATGTTCATCATAAGCTAAAGATAGGAATATGGTTTGAGATCCGGGGATGTCTGCTCACCTGGCGCGCTTTTAAGAAAATTCCGTTGCTATTCACAAAAGGATTCAAACGTTTAGTATTCGAAGCATGAAAAATTGCAGCTACCCTCTTTGCCGATTTCGGCAGAGAGGGTAAAAAAAGATTTTGAACATCTTTGGGTTCAACACATTTGCAATAGAAGAAGTCGGCATAAATTTTAAAAGCGTTTGCCCTGGAGGGTATGTAAAAGGCTTTGGAATTTAAAACGATTAACTTTACCTTAGCTATTTAAAATCATTTGGTCCGTTAGACCTACGGCATTGCAGATTTTATATGAAACACCCATTATTTATTCTGGTGCTTTTACTGGTGATTAGCCAAACACTATTCAGCCAGACACCGGCGGCCCCCGGAGCCCTCACGGCCGATGACCTGGTGAAAAAAGCAACTGAAAAAATAGCGGGTAAGGACTATGAAGGGGCAATCACAGATTGCAACCGGGCATTACAAATTACACATCAAAGCTCCTGGGCGTTTGACATTCGCGGCCTCGCAAAATACTATCTGGGCCGCTATGCCGAAGCAATAGCTGATTACGACGAGGCGATTGCAATTTTCCCCGGCTATGTGGGCGCCTGTTTCAATCGTGGCCTTGCAAAACTCTATTTAAACCGTTATGCCGAAGCAATAGACGATTTTACCCGGGCGATAGCCTGGGACCCCAAGTATTTTACGGCCTACAACAGTCGCGGCTATGTTTATTACAAATTAGGCGGTACAAAAGAAAATTACCGGAAAGCCATTGCTGATTATGACACGGGCATTGCCTTAGGCGGCAGCAGTTATAAACCTTTTTACCAATACAGGGAAAATGCCAATGCAGCCCTGGCCACAGCACCTGGCGGCGAATAAATAAATCCCTTGCCACCGTCCGTAGTTTCCAACTACAGATTACCAAGCCCGGAGAATTGTCTCCCATCGACAGGTTTTCAGAACGCCTAATGCTTCTTTTTCGGATGCCTGCTGGTATGAAAAACAGATACTATCATGATTGATTTTCGGCGCTCATTAATCCTGTAAACAATAAGATAAGGGAGTTTATCTGTAACCACTTCATGAGTTCCATTCTTTAACGAATAGTGTAAGGGATTGGCTTCTATTAATGCTATCTTTCTGAAAACCTCATCCTCAAAACGATAACCTAAACCTGCTTGTTCTTCTTCATACCATTTCCAGCCCTCAAATATTTCCGGCCGTGCTTTAAAAAGCAAATCGACCTTATAATTCATTTTTTGAGGTTTTGCAGGTACTCTTTTTTCATTTCGTTCAATGATGATTTAGCTTCTTCAACAGAAAAGGCAGGGTCTATACCAGCTTCATACCTTCTCACCAGCTCGTTCAATTCAGCAACAAAATCCTCATCCTCAGACCAATCAACCGAAGGGGCCATTTGATCCTCGAACAGTTCGCAGATATTTTTTATTTTATCATCATCAGCTTCCCTGATGTAACCGTAGAACCTTTCCCTGATTGCTGCAGTTGTCATTTTCGGGATCGTTTAACCAAATTCAATGATAAAAACACAAAAAAACGGGAGTGTTTTGATTTAATTTTGATTCGAAAGGCACAGGGCACATAACGTACCGGATAATTTAAGCGTGGGCACTTAAGTTATGAAAGATGTTTGAACCGGCGGGAAACCGGCAGAGCAGGATCAAACTTGAAGTTTTGAAACGGCGAAGCCCTCAATGAGGCCTTTGAAAAACAAATTACTACGAATTAAACTTCGCAGGTTTTTGGGTGGCAATTGCAAGGCTCGTTAACCGTAAACTCCAATACGCATTACTGCCCAAATAAACCCTCCCTCCCACAATATTACCC
>JBIOHE010000449.1:0-3283 GCA_044448725.1 Sphingobacteriales bacterium
AAATAAACCCGAACCAGTGGAACGGCTGGCGCCACTATGTTTTAAAAGGTGAAGTAAACGATGGCAATGCCTGGTACGCCGAAAAAGGCGTTTCGGGCGCGGCCGGTATATTTTCAACCGTGGATGACCTGCAGAAACTGGTGGATATGCTGATGAATAAAGGGAAAGTTGGCACTGAGCAATTCATTTCGGAAAACACCATAAATAACTTTTTAACCAAAGATAAATTCAACAACGGCCTCGGCTGGATGATGGACCCCATAAATGCTTTTATGAAAAACGGTCCCGAAGGCACTTTTGGCCATACCGGTTTTACCGGTACGAGCATTACGGTGGTGCCATCAAAACAGCTCTCAATTATACTGTTGATTAACCGGCAGCAAATGGGGCTTATTGGTGGTAAAGAATATTATAATCCGAATTCAATCAGGACACAGGTGTTTGAGGCGGTGATGAGGTATGGGAAGGAGTAGCTTTTTGTTTTAGGCAGGGCTATTATTTCACCGCTTTTAAGCCTAAAACTTCGTCTTCAAATTTTTCAGCAGCAATTGTCATTGATATTAATTTTTCAATGTCAGTTTCAGCAAGGTTGGCTGCGCCTTTATTCATCAGGTCATAAATAAGGGTCATGGTTTCATGATACTGTTTTTCCGAAGCTATTTTATATTCCATACCTCATTGTTTTTATAGACCCATACAAAGATGCGGTTTTGCTTTTCAAAAAGGCGGTTCGTTTTTTTTAAATGTCCCGATATTGAATTTCTTCGCCGTTGTTGGAGTTGTCTCCAACAACATGGACAGTTTTTGGTGCGGGGATACATGAAGCGGCATTGTACGTCATTTTAACATATCGGTACTTGTTGGTGACAACCCCAACAAGGGCGTAATATTCAGATATTCGATTTCTTTCCTAATTTAGCCATCCATTAACAACTAAAACCCCTTGCAAAATAAACCCAAATTGAACATCGGAATTTTCACTTACGGATCACGTGGCGATGTGCAGCCGTATATTGCCCTGGCATTAGGGCTAATGGAAAACGGGCATCAGGTAACTTTAGCAGCGCCAGAAAATTTTTCCTCTTTTGTTGAAGGATTTGGTATTGCTTTTCATCCGCTTTTCGGGAATGCAGAAGAAGGGATGAATTCGCAGGAAGGACAAAGCGTAATGAAATCCGAAAATACCATTAAACTGATGAAGTATTTTTATAAAGTACTTCATGACATAAAAATCCCTTTGCGGAAGAGTTTCCTGGAGGGCTTTGATAAGGTGGATTTTATCATAGCAAA
The DNA here is from genome assembly GCA_044448725.1 of Sphingobacteriales bacterium. GTDB lineage: Bacteria > Bacteroidota > Bacteroidia > Sphingobacteriales > Sphingobacteriaceae > Mucilaginibacter. Next base: position 1,291 of record JBIOHE010000449.1, read on the forward strand.
CCTTGCAACGCTCCAAATTACAAGCGCTATCGCCGAAAAACAAAACAAAAAAATTGCCTTTACCTATTTTATGCCGCCGGTTGTCCCTACAGCCGAATTTCCTTTAGCCGATTTTGATTTCCTTAATTTCCCCTGGTATAATAAGCTGACTTATAAATTAACCTATACATTTTATTGGAAATTTATAAAAGAAGAAACCCGCGAATTCAGGGAGGAATTAGGGCTGCCGGTTTTAAAAGAAAGCCTTATTAGTCACATAGGTAAACAAAGGCTGTTAGATTTGTATTGCTTAAGCCCGGCACTGATCCCACAACCAAAAGACTGGGACGAACACCATAAAATAACCGGCTTTTTAACTGTTCCCAAACATTACCGGGAAAACCACCCGCTTGATGAGATTTCACCGGTCTTACACAATTGGTTAACAGCAGGTGAAAAACCAATTTATATGGGCTTTGGAAGCAATGGCATAGGCAATCCAGAGAAGTTTGTAACTATACTAAATGACATCCTGACAAAAACCAATGAGCGGATTTTGTTTTGTACAGGCTGGGGCTTGTTTGAGAACTTGCCAGTTCACAAAAATCTTTTCGTAACAAAATATGTAAATCACGAAGCAATCCTGCCAAAATGCAAAGCTGGTGTATTTCATGGTGGTGCAGGCACATTGGCAGCCATGCTGAGAAATAATTTGCCTGTAATTATTATTTCGTTTTATACAGACCAGCCGACCTGGGGTAAAATTATAGCGCGAATGAATTTGGGTGTTCATATTCCGGTTAAAAAGCTCAATTCAGGAAAACTGCTGTCAGCAATTACTTATGTACAAACAGACGGGGTAAAAAGAAACGTTGCCAAAATTGCTGAACAAATCAGGAATGAAAACGGACTTGAAAATGCGGTGAGCGAAATAGAAAAATGTTTTATTTAAACAACTAATCCTTTCCCTTAATATAAACCTTTTATAGCAGCAAATTTGCTGGTTTTATTGTAAAAATGGCGGGATAACACCCAATCTGATAAATATTACTAAAATCAATCGGTTTTCTATTAGAAAACCCTTAAATTTGTTTTCTATTAGAAAACCGATTTGGTTCATGTATAATATCATTAACAGAAAAACTCTTTTGGCGTATGCAGAAAAATATCCTGCTGCTAAAAACGCTTTATTTGAATGGTACCAGGAATTCCTGTCAGGTGATTTTAAAACCTTCCAGGAGTTGAAGTCCAAATATGGTAATGCAAGTCTGGTCGGCGATGATCGTATTGTTATTAATATAATGGGGAATCATTACCGATTAGTTATACGTGTAATATTTGTTTATAAAACTATTCAAATAAAATGGTTCGGGACTCATAGCGAATACGACAAGATAGATGTAAGTACAATTAAATTTAAAAACTAAGCCTATGGAGCTGCAAATTATAAAGACAGAAAAGGAATATGAATATCTGTTGGAATGGATAGATACCCAATTTGATTTGAATATTGACCCGGAAAGCAAGGAAGGCGGCAATTTGCAAATTGCGCTATTGCTGATTAAACAATATGAAGATTTGCACTATGTTATCCCATTTCCCGATCCGATTGAAATTGTAAAGCTAAAAATGCAGGAGAACGGTCTGATGAATAAAGATCTTGTCAGCTGGATCGGTAGCAAAGGATATGTTTCGGCTTTGCTTAGTGGCAAAAAACCGCTTACGTTAAGGATAGCTAAAGTATTGCATCAAAAATTGGGCATCCCGGCAGAGGTGTTATTGGCTTAACCGGCGCAAAACCCGATTTCAATTTGCAAATAGTTTAGACCCTTCCCATCACCCGCCTTCTCCACTATAACGCATAAAAAAAGGACGATTCTAAATGGTAATTTAAAATCATCCCTGCATTTTTTAGCAATCCGGCTTATTTCCCTGAAGGTCCGCCTGGTCCACCCATAGGCAGCCCGGCCGGGCCACCCTGAACTGGTTTGCCCTGGGTAGGTCCACCCTGAAC
>JBIOHE010000450.1:0-3280 GCA_044448725.1 Sphingobacteriales bacterium
AAGATAAGAGACTGAGATACACGATGCTACGCATATTGTATTATATACTATAATATAAAAATTATGCATTATTTTTGATCGCAATGAAATACGAAAGGATAAAAAATTTTATCAATGGCCGTTTCACACCCATTGAATCCCAAAGAATAATACCGATCAACTCGCCGGCAGATGGCGCATTTTTAACAGAGCTGCCCTGCTCAGCAGCCTCCGACCTGGATTTGGCAGTAGATGCCGCTAAAACCGCCTTTAGGTCGTGGAGTAAAACCCCAATAAAGGAAAGGGTCCAGGTGTTTTTCAGGTACAAGTTTTTGCTGGAAAAACATTTGCCCGAATTGGCCGCACTTGGCAGCGAAGAAAACGGCAAAATCTACAGCGAGTCGGTGGCTGAAATTGAAAAATGTATAGAGCTGACCGAATTCGCCTGCTCATTACCCCAACTCGTTACCGGCGAAACTCTGGAGGTTAGCAAAGGCATTGAATGTCGCACTGAACACGTGCCATTGGGTGTTGTGGCTTCCATTGTCCCTTTTAATTTCCCGACCATGGTACCCAACTGGACCATCCCCAACGCCATCGCCCTGGGGAATTGCATGATCATTAAACCATCCGAAAAAGTACCTTTAAGTATCGGCCGGATCGCCATGCTTTTGAAAGAAGCCGGCTTACCCGACGGCGTTTTAAATATAGTACATGGCGACTCAGAAATAGTTAATGCCATTTGCGACCATCCTGGTATTGAAGCGGTATCATTTGTTGGTTCAACCAATGTCGCAAAACACGTTTACCGCAGGGCTACAAATAACCTGAAACGCTGCCTGGCTTTAGGCGGCGCAAAAAACCATTTGCTGGTGCTGCCCGACGCCGCGCCTGATATGACTGCCCAAAATGTTACCGCGTCTATGAGCGGTTGTGCCGGGCAAAGGTGCATGGCTGCTTCGGCAATGATAGGGGTAGGGCCTGTTGATCACATCATAGATAAGATCTGCACCGAAGCCCGGAAACTTGTTCCCGGTGAAAACCTGGGGGCAGTAATTAATAAAGCCTCACAGCAAAGGATAGAGCGTTATATCACTGAAGCTGAGCAACAGGGCGCCAAAATTTTAGTCGATGGACGAAATGTGCAGGTGCCGGGCAAAGAGAACGGCACCTACGTTGGTGCAACGGTAATCGACTATGTTACACCCGAAATGTCAGTTGCAAAGGAAGAGATCTTCGGGCCGGTGATCAGTATCATCCGCACCAATACCATTTATGAAGCCCTGGCCATTGAAAATGCGAACCCTTATGGGAATGCGGCAAGCGTGTTTACTCAAAACGGTGGCGCGGCAAGGTACGTGATCGAAAAAGCCAGCGCAGGCATGATCGGTGTAAACATCGGCGTCCCTGTACCGCGTGAACCATTCTCATTTGGCGGATGGAACGAAAGCAGGTTTGGCGTTGGCGATATTACAGGTAAAAGCTCCATTGAATTTTGGACCAAGCTGAAAAAAAGCACCACCAAATGGAACGCCGAGGCAGGGATAAACTGGATGAGTTAGCCCCCCGGCCTCCGCCAAGGGGCGGAGGAGTTTTAAAAATGAAAATAATTAATCCATAAACAACAAAAATAAAAAGTCTCCCCGCCACCTGGCGGGGGAGATTTAGAGGGGGCTTTATGTACGACACATCAATTTCAGAAGCACAGGAAATCATACAGGATAACCTTGACCATACCCTGTTTTCCTGGAGCAAACAAAAGGGTATCGACCCAATTGCAGTAAAAAGGGCCGAAGGCGTTTACCTGTACGATTATGACGGCAAACGTTACCTGGATTTTTCATCCGGGCTGATGAATGTAAATATCGGTCATGGCAACCAGCGGATAACGGAAGCCGTGGTAAGGCAAATGCAGGAAGTAAGCTATGTTACACCCAGCTGTGTTACAAAAGCAAGGGGCGATCTCGGTAAAAAACTGGCAGAAATATGCCCCGGCGACCTGAACAAAGCCTTTTTTACCCTTTGCGGCGCTACTTCTATTGAGAACGCCATAAAACTGACCCGCTTATATACCGGCAGGCATAAGATCATCAGCCGCTACCAGTCATACCATGGTTCAACTTATGGGGTGCTTTCTGCCGGTGGCGACCCGCGCAAACTGCCTGCCGACGCCCAGCAGGCGCCCAATTTTATTCATATTGATATTCCTTATGCCTACCGCTGGCCCCATGGCGAAGAAAGCTTTTTGGCCGATGCTGTCACCAGCCTCGAAAGAATGATCGCTTATGAAGGTCCCGGTAATATTGCCGCCATACTGTTAGAGGGCGAATCAGGCTCCTCCGGTTGTTTTCAATATCCCAAAGGTTACCTGCTAAAGGTACGGGAGATCTGCGACAAGCATGGCATCCTGCTCATTATCGACGAAGTGATGAGCGGTTTTGGTCGCACAGGCAAATGGTTCGGGTTTGAAAACCATGGCATTGTGCCCGATATGATCGCTATGGCAAAAGGGCTTACCTGCGGCTATCTGCCCTTCGGCTGCCTGATGGTAAGCGATAAAATTGCCGCCGAATACGATGATGCCTTGCTGCCCCTTGGCCTAACTTACTCGGCGCACCCGGTTTGCTGCGCCGCCGCGCTGGAAACCCTTAAGATCTATGAAGATGAAAAGCTGATTGAAAATACCGTCGCCATGGGTAAATATATGGATGAACAGGTGGCATTATTGAAGCTGAAACATTCTTCTATTGGCGACTGGCGCAATACAGGCCTGCTGGGTTGTATTGAACTGGTGAAAAATCGCGAAACCAAAGAACCGATGGCGCCCTTTAACGCAAAACCTGGCGAAATGCAGGTGATGAACAAAGTTGCAGCGAAAATAAAGGAACTGGGCATGTACACTTTCGTGCGATGGAACTTTATCTTTATTGCGCCTCCGCTTTGCGTTACCAAAGAACAGATAGACGAGGGGCTTGCTATTATAAGCGAAGCAATCGGTATTGCGGATGCGGAAGTTGGTGAAAGGTGAACTTTTCAAAACCTGGCAATTCTTTAACGAACATTCGGGCATTCCCGACCTTTTCCGGTCATAATTCTTAGATTATGAGGGGCAAAACGCGTTTAGGTCCTCATAATTTTTGCCAGTTGAGGAGCTAAATGCGTTTAGCCCCTCCTATGTTTACAATTGAAATAAAAAGTGTATTGATAGTTTGTATACGAGGTATAAAAACATCCTTTACATTGATTTTTCATGAGTGAAAAAGAGTGAGAGCACATCGCCCCTAAATAGCTAATGCATATT
>JBIOHE010000451.1:0-3257 GCA_044448725.1 Sphingobacteriales bacterium
ATTAACGGCAGCATACAAACGCAATTTGTCAATATATTTATTATCAACGAATTTCACGTTATACCCGATGGTTACGTTCTGCACCTTTAAAAATGAAGTACTCTGCAGCCAATAGGATGAAGGCTGGGATGTGCTGGTAATGTGATCTTGCGCAGCAACCGCCAGTACGGCGTAAGTGCCAAGCTTCGGCAAACTTGTGAAATTCATTGCATCGGTATTAAAACCATAGCTGCCATACTGGCCGCGCAGGAAAATAACCATGTCGAACTGCTTATACGTAAAGTTGTTGGTTATACCGTAAGTAAATTTTGGATCGGTGGTGTAAAACCTCCTGTCGCCTGTTCCGTCGTCGGCGTAGTTAATTTTGCTAACGTCAGCAGTAGTATCCCGTTGTCCGTTAGCGCCTTTATAATAAAAGGTTTGCTGTCCGCTTGGTAGTTGCCCTGCATATTGAGGCAATAGTAAAGTACCGATGGGATAGCCCACCTTTAAGTAGCCGATATTCGATATGGCGCCGCTGATACTCAACCCGTTGGTTGAACCCACATTAGTCTGATTAACGGTAAAGGTGGTATTATCAAACGTTCCGGACAGGTTAGTTATTTTATTACGCACGATGGAGATATTAGCGCCAGCGTTCCATGAAAAATCCCGGTTTTTCGCTATCACCCCGTTCAGGCTTAAATCAAATCCTTTATTGCTTAAGCTGCCAATATTGGCGAGTATGTTGCCAACAAAAAACTGACCGCCTGTCGGCACCGTGTAATTAAATAACAAATTATTGGTGATGCCGCTAAAATAATCAACACTTCCCGATAAACGTCCGTTGAATAAGCTAAAATCAACAGCTACGTCTGTAGTCGTTTTTACTTCCCATCTTAAATTCGGGTTCGGGTTTTGGATGGCGAAGTTACTGGTGAAGAAACCGCCCGAAGCGCCGTCATAATATGGTGAATAAGTTGATCCGAACAAGTTTTGCGAACCATAAGCGGTAATACCACCCTGGTTACCCACCTGGCCCCAGCCACCCCTCAGTTTCAGGGAGGTAAGCCAGGTAGCACCTTTCATGAAATCCTCATTGCTGATCGCCCACGCGCCGTTCACAGAAGGGAAAACACCGGATTGGTTATTTAAACCCAATTTATTCGACCAATCATACCTGACGTTACCGGTTATATAATATTTGTCATTAAAGTTATACTCAGCCCTGCCGATGTAGGAATTCAATTTTGACCCGTTGTCGTAAGAAGCTACGTCAACCCCTGCGGCCACCAGGTTGGCGGCGCCGATATTTTCGTTGGGCAGATTAATACCATTAAAATTATGGGCCGCCACGCGTGTGCCTGAATAACTGAACGAGCTACCTTCGTAACCGCCCAATAAACTCAGCCTGCTTTTCCCGAAAGTGGCTTTATAAGTCACCGTACCACCGTAAGTCAGGCTATTATTGTTAACCGAGCCTTTGTCAACGTCGCCGTCCGAAGCTAATTCACCGGCGACGGTTGTCGGTGTAAGCGTATAGCCCATTTGGTCGCCTACAGGGCCCAGCAAAGTTGAAGGCGGCAGATATAAATTATAAGTATCGGCTTCTTCGGTCCCCCGGATAAAGGGCGTGATATTTAAACCTTTGGCCAACTGGTAGTCCAACTGTAAATTACCGCTTAACTTATCAAGAATCCCGGTGTTGGTAACCAATGCCAGGTGAGGAACAGGGTTAGTTTCATCAGTATTGTTGATGTACTGGTATTGTGCGGGGTTCAGCGGATCATATTCACTGATGACAGATGGCACGAAAGCGGCATCTGAAAAAGCGCCGTGGTCTGCATAGTTAGCGTTGGTATGCGTGCCCTGCAGGTTCATGGTAATGGTCAGCTTATCGTCAAGCGCCTTTTGATCAAAATTGAAACGCGCGTTAAGGTCTTTCCTTTCGGAGGTGAGGGCGATACCCTGCTGATCGGTATAAGTTACCGACCCCCTGTAGTGGCTTTTATCAGTACCACCCGAAATGGCAAGGTTTTCGTTATGGGTAAACCCGGTGCGCAATAATGTTTTATACCAATTGGTATTAGCGCCCTGATTGGCCGTAGTTGACGGACTGGCAGGGTCAAATGCCGGCATCGCGTGACCGTAAAAAGATTGAAACATTGATAAATATTGGCTGGCATTTGCAAAATCCTCCAGATGCTCAACAGACTCGGAAGCCACATAGGAGTTAAAGGTTACCTGCGGTTTTCCGGCCTTACCTGTTTTAGTGGTGATTAAAATTACACCGCCGGCTGCGCGTGAACCATAGATGGCCGCTGCCGAGGCGTCCTTTAAAATGTCAAAAGACTCAATATCAGCCGGAGAAAGCGCCCGGGGGTCCGCACCTTCTATTCCGTCAATAACGTATAACGGGTCGTTACCGCCGGATAAAGAGGCAGTACCCCTGATGCGTACACTAACCGCGTCGTTCGGGTCGCCGCTGGTAGTTGCTATAACCACACCGGCTGCCTTACCTTGTAATTGCTGCAAAGGGTCAGTAGCAACACCCTGAACGAAGTCCGTTGAAGATACTTTTACTACAGCACCGGTAGCATCCTTTTTGCGTACCGTACCATAACCAACAACTAAAACTTCATTTAGAGAATTATTGGTTGGGTCTAAAGATACGCTGATTGCTCCTGCAGAGATTGCAATCTCTTTACTAACGTACCCTATGTAACTAACAACAAGGGTAGTTGACGATGCGGGTACGGTTAACTTAAAAGCGCCGTTAATGTCGGTAATTGCACCTGCTGTTGTGCCCTTCGCTGAAACGGATGCACCAATTAATGGCGAACCGTCTTTTGAATCGGTTACCTTACCGGACACTAATTTGTTTTGGGCCATAGCCGGTATCACAAAAAAGCAAACTAATAAGATAAACCCACTGACTTTGAGTAAATTTTTTAAATACATAAAATTCGGTTTTGAGATTTAATAGTTGATTTGTTATTTATTTCTATTGTTTGATGTGAAAATGGCGGGTTAAGTTTTATTTAAAAAACCTGACCGGTATCATCCCTATTTTCACAAATAGCAGCCTTATGTCAGGGTGGCATTCCCCCTCTCCTTTTTTGGTCCATTATTAAAAAGTTTAATTATTAATTGGTTTGTTTAAAGGTATTCTAATTGGTTCTTCAGTTCAGCGGCTTTTTTGCCAAATCTTTTTAAACTGAATGGTTGTAAATTAATACCTCTCAAAGTAAAAAAGATACAATAGCATAACCTATTTA
>JBIOHE010000452.1:0-3255 GCA_044448725.1 Sphingobacteriales bacterium
ATTTATCTGAAATTGGCGTTAAGAAAATAAGGCGGCTTGGCCATAGCCTCGAATTTGAACAGGTGAAAAACTATGTGCAGGGCGATGATTACCGTACCATAAACTGGAAAGCGACTGCCAGGCATAGCAGCTTAATGACCAACACTTACACCGATGAAAAATCACAGCAGGTTTATTGCATCATTGAAAAATCGAGGGCGATGAAAATGCCTTTTGATGGTTTAAGCCTGCTGGACTATGCCATAAATGCGAGTCTTGTATTATCAAATATCGCGTTATTAAAAGAAGACAAAGCCGGACTGATTACTGTAGCCGAAAAAATCGGGGCGGTAATTCCTGCGGACCGCCGTCATACGCAGATCAGTAAAATACTTGAAGTTTTATACAAGGAAAAAACCCGCTACCTGGAAACAAATATGGAACTGTTATACAGCACGGTTCGCAGCGTAATAAAACAGCGGAGCCTGGTTGTGTTTTTTACGAATTACGAAAGTATGTCGGCGCTGCAAAGGCAACTCCCGTTTTTAAAACGGATCGCCAAATTCCACCTGTTGCTGGTCGTATTTTTTGAGAACACCGAACTTAAAAAATTAAACGAAAAACCTGCTGAGGATGTTGAAGGTATCTACATAAAAACCATTGCCGAAAAGTTTGCCTATGATAAAAAGCTGATTGTAAAAGAATTGGCTAAATACAATATACAGTCAATTTTAAGCACGCCTCAAAACCTTACTGTTAATACCATAAACCGCTACCTGGAAATTAAAGCGAAGCAAAAGATATGAGTGCCATAAAATTATTTGAAGCAAATAAAGTGCGCAGCTATTATGATACCGATAAAGAAATCTGGTATTTCTCAGTTATTGATGTCATAAAAATTTTAACGGGGGCTACGATACCAAAACGGTATTGGAGCGATTTGAAAAAAAAACTTGCGACTGAAGGAAGTGAAGTGTACGAAAAAATCGTACAGTTGAAAATGGAAGCAGAAGACGGTAAAATGAGAGAAACTGATACGGCTGACACCGAAACATTACTCCGTCTCATACAATCTATTCCATCGCCTAAAGCTGAACCCTTTAAACAATGGTTGGCAAAAGTAGGCTACGAACGTATGCAGGAAATTGCAGATCCTGCCCAAAGCGTAAACAGGGCGAGGGAAAACTGGCAAAAGCTTGGGCGCAGCGAAAAATGGATCCAGCAACGTATGACGGGACAGGAAACCCGAAATAAATTAACTGATTACTGGAAAGAGGCTGGCGTTAAAGAAAGGGATGAATTTGCTATGCTTACCAATATCATTCACGAGGAATGGACAGGACTTACCGTAAAAAAACATAAAGATTTAAAAAGCTTAAAATCTCAAAACCTTCGGGACCACATGAGTGAGGCCGAGTTAATATTTACTGCGTTAGCCGAGCTATCGACCCGGCAAATAGCTGAAACAGAACATGCCACGGGGCTAAATGAGAATGCTAAAGCCAGCAAAAAAGGAGGTGCAGTAGCCAAGAATGCCCGAAAAGAATTAGAAAGCAAAACAGGAAAAAGCATCGTTACCGGCGAAAATTTTTTGCCGGTTAAAAAGCAAAATAAAAAACTGACGTAGTTTTGATCCCCAATTTGGCGCAACTGCGCTTGGCTATAACTAAGTTTGGCGTATTCATTGAAGATTGTATTGTCGGGCAATTAAAGCGAAGCAAAAGATATAAGTTTCATTATATTTGTATTATGGAAACAATGATCATCCACCCGAAAACGAAGGATCAGGCTAATCTGTTTGAACAACTTGCAAAGGTTTTGAACGTCCCTTTTGAAAAAAACAAAGAACCGCAGTTAACCGAAAGAGATAAAGCCATAAACCTGTATGGAAAAGATCTTGTTGAAAAAATTGAACGGGGTGAAAAAGCTTTTAAAGAAAATAAGGGCGTCAGGGTAGATATTGATAAGGATATTACCGGCTTGCCTATCCGCTTTGCTGATAAACCTGATGCAAATGCATTATCTGGTATATGGAAGGATAATCCTGTAACTATTGAAGAATTACGTAAAAAGCGTATCATCCAGCCTTAGGGAAAGCAATCCCGGCAGCGCCAAGATCCTTGATTATTTTTTCCATAAGGGCTATTTTAACGGTAAGGTAATTTGCCGGTTCAAGCCAAACATTTACCGTAAACCTGATACTGTCAATCTCTAATCCTGTAAGCCCTACCCTCGCCGCCGGATCGGTTAATACATTTTCAATTGAATTAATGGCGTCTGTTATAATCATCCGGGCCTTGTCAATATCCGCTGCATAAGCTAACCTTACATCAAAATCCAGCCGTCGTTTACCTTCGCGGCTCAGGTTTACAATTACCTCGTTAAATAGCTTGCCGTTTGGAATAATAATGGTTTTATTATCAACCGTAAGCAATACAGTGTAAAAAATCAGTATAGAAGTTACTTTACCTTCCTGGCCCTGCGCTACAATGTTATCATCTATTTCAAAAGGTTTTAATAAAAGGATAAGCACTCCTCCGGCAAAATTCTGAAACGTACCTGATAACGACAAACCTACCGCAACGCTAAAAGCACCGATAATAGTGGTGAACATGGTTAGCTGAAGCCCAAGAATATCAATTACCAAAAGAATCAGCAAAACATATAACGCAGGAATGGAAAGACTAAAAATGAATGGTTGTATGGACGATTGAACTTTGCTTTTAAGCATTAACTTACGGAGCCGTGACCGTAGTACCCTTATAAGCCAGATACCTATAAAAAAAACTATTATACTTGTTACTACCCGTACCCCGCTGTCCAATAACCAAATATAAGCCTGATCGTAAAACTTTGCTGTATTCATAAAGCAACGAAGTTACGCAATTTATTATCTACCGTAAATAGTTATAAATAGTTCGGACCCTTTAAAAAATACCCATTCAACTATTTGGCTTTGCAGGTACCTCGTTTTTTCTGTAAGATGTTTCATAATATTGATATACAATCAAACGCTGTGCCTAAGACCGCTGGTTTGATTCCGTATGCAAATTTACAACTGATAGTAACGTTAAAAATACATAATCAATCATTTGATTAACAGATGACCATTCATTTACCTTTATATGACGAAGCAAAAGCCCTGAAAAAACAAAACCCCGTCTGTTAAAACAGACAGGGTTTTGTTTTAGAAGCCGGGAGTCCCGAGTCTTAATCTAAAGTAAAATACACTTCCGATATAAGGCTTACAACTCAAGACTCCCGATAGCTATCGGG
>JBIOHE010000453.1:0-3248 GCA_044448725.1 Sphingobacteriales bacterium
ATGTTTAGTAACGGGAATTTTAGACGGAATATAACGATTTGAATACAAAACGTTAAAATAAGCCTATTGCATCATTTTTGGGTGATTTTTGATAACCAATTATGTGCAAATATTAATGCAATCTAATGACATTGTTAATTTAAAGTTCCAACATTAAAGTTGTAGTTTTGCAGCCTCATTACAAATCATGAGTGATCAGATTAAACATGAATGCGGTGTGGCATTTATCCGTCTCTTAAAGCCACTTTCTTTTTATCAGCAGAAGTACGGAACAGCGCTGTACGGTCTTAACAAGCTTTACCTTTTAATGGAAAAACAGCATAACCGCGGCCAGGATGGCGCGGGGGTGGCTACCATTAAACTGGATATTGAACCGGGCAAGCGTTATATCAGCAGGCACCGTTCGATGGCCTCCAATGCGGTTGCAGATATTTTTGAGTATATTCAGAAAAAATTTGCAGACATTGAAAAGGAAACTCCCGAAAAAATGAAGGATGCCGAATGGCTGAAAGCAAATGTGAGTTTTGTTGGCGAAGTTTTATTGGGGCATTTGCGTTATGGTACCCATGGTAAAAACAGTATTGAAAACTGTCATCCTTTTTTAAGGCAAAACAACTGGATGACGCGTAACCTGGTAATAGCAGGTAACTTCAACATGACCAATGTTGACGAACTGTTACAGCAGCTTTACGACCTGGGCCAGCATCCGAAAGAAAAAGCCGATACGGTTACCGTGCTTGAAAAAATAGGCCACTTTATTGATACCGAGAACCAGGGCCTGTTTGATCAGTATAAACGCGAGGGATTGGATGACAATATCGAGATCAGCAAACTGATAGCCAACGATATGGATGTCGCCAAAATCCTGCGTAAATCGGCAAGAACTGGGATGGCGGCTATACCATTGCCGGCATACTTGGTCACGGCGATGCCTTTGTAATGCGCGATCCGGTGGGTATAAGGCCTGCATTTTATTATTATAACGATGAAATTGTAGTTGCGGCTTCAGAGCGGCCTGCCATACAAACGGCGTTTAACGTTCCTATCGAAGATATTCGCGAGATCAGGCCCGGCCATGCGCTTATTGTTAAAAAGAACGGCAAAATAAGCGAGGACATGTTCAGCGAGCCGCAGGAAAAGAAATCCTGTTCGTTTGAGCGTATCTATTTTTCGCGCGGCAGCGATGCTTCCATCTATCGTGAACGCAAACAATTAGGGAGACTCCTTTGTGACCAGATACTGAACGCAGTTGATCACGATGTTAAAAACACCGTTTTCTCCTATATCCCCAATACAGCCGAGGTTGCTTTTTATGGCATGGTTGAAGGGGTGCATAAATACATTAAACAATACCAGCGTGACCGCCTGCTGAACCGGGAAGATAAGATAAGTGAAGAAGAGCTGACTGAAGTGCTTTGCATGGCGCCGCGGGTGGAGAAGATAGCCATCAAAGATGTTAAGCTGCGCACCTTTATTACCCAGGATGCTGACCGCAGCGAAATGGTGGCGCATGTATATGATACCACCTACGGCCTGATAAAGAAAGATGCTGACACGCTGGTTGTGCTGGATGATTCCATCGTTCGCGGAACTACACTGAAACAAAGTATCCTGAAAATACTGGACAGGTTGGGGCCTAAAAAAATTGTGGTAGTTTCATCCGCACCGCAGATCCGCTACCCTGATTGCTATGGTATTGACATGTCACGTATGGGTGAGTTTGTAGCTTTTGAGGCGGCTATCAGCCTGTTGAAAGAATCAGGCAAGGAAGATGTGATCGTGAACGTTTACAATCAATGTAAAGCCAGCGAATTGCTGCCAAAAGAGAATGTTACCAATTATGTGCAGGCGATATACGAACCATTTACTGACCAGCAAATATCTGACCGTATCGCACAAATCATCACACCTCCCGAAATACAATGCAAGGTTGAAGTGATCTATCAAACCCTTGACAACCTGCACAAAGCCTGTCCCGGACATACCGGCGACTGGTATTTCAGCGGCAATTACCCTACCCCCGGCGGTAACAAAGTAGTAAACCGCGCCTTTGTGAACTGGATGGAAGGGAAGAATCAGAGAGGGTATATGTAAGAAGTTTGCAGTAGGCAGTTAGCAGTGTTTTTTAGCTTATCTATTTTGCAGGCTGCAAACTGCCCACTGAAAACTGCAAACTCACACGCCGAACTGCCTTAAATGATGATCGAGGTGTTTTGTATTCAGGCGATCGTATTCGTTTGGCGTTAGTGCGCCGAAAAATGGGTGGGGGTCCTTTGTCAGTCCGTCCGGTCCGGCTTTTTGGAAACGTTTTACGAGGTCAAGTAATTTGGCTTTCTCTTCTTCAAAATTTCGCTGATCAGTTATTTTAGCTTCCTTAAAAGTTGGCAGGTGTTTCTCAATGGCGGCATCATTCAAAATTTTCTTTTTAGCTATTTTGCCAAAAATCCGGCCAATAAAAGCGCGTTTCAGCTTCATTTCACCAAGGGCCAGCTTTAAGGTTGTCTGGCTGTGCGCAAGCATTTGCCCAACATTCATTTTGCCCCATAAAGCCTGTGATGAGGGGCTAAGGCTATTTATCCGTTCAATAAATTCGGCGTTGTCGGTCAGGTTGAAAATACTTTTCATGATCTGTCAAATTGCGGTTTATATGTTCAGATAAAATTGAATTATCTTCGGAGCATTGCAAACTGAATACTGCCAAAGATTTCTAAGAACCCGGCGGCGAAAAAACAAACTGGGTCACCAATTTATCCAACAGCACTAATGAGGCAATAATCAGCGATTTACTTGGACATATTCTGTTCCTCTATCAAATGTGCCAAGAGATTTTTTTGATTAATTTCCAACATTACCTGTAAATATACGTATATTTGTACTAAACACCCTTTAAATAAATCATTCATGGAACAAGTTAAAACAAATACTGGTTCTGAGGTTAGAAAATTCAAAAACCCTATTGTGCAAATGATAGAGGATAAAAAAAGAATCGTAAAAGCCATCGAAAACGGTGAGAGCCTTTCCACCTTAAAGGGAATTAAAATTGTGTCCCCTATATAATTTTAATAAAACAGAAGACGGTTCTTATCATTTTGTTTCAGAACACGGTCACAATTATTTACTCTACTTTTCTGAATCAACATTAACAGATGCTGATAACAATGTACATATTATCTATAATTTAGGTTTTAGCAGAGACGGTAAACATGATTGTAAGTTATTTGTAAATAACTACGATGGCTCTATAAGAG
>JBIOHE010000454.1:0-3235 GCA_044448725.1 Sphingobacteriales bacterium
ATAGATGCCACTAAGATCAATAAAGAATTGGGATGGTATCCGTCAGTGACATTTGAAGAAGGCTTGAGCAAAACAATAGATTGGTACCTCGCTAATGAAGAATGGCTCAATCACGTAACATCAGGAGATTATCAAAAATATTACACAAGCCAATATAGTCGTGAGTCATAAGTCATAAGTTGTAAGTCTGCGAACCACAAACTGTGAGTTATAAATTATAAGTAGTCAATATGGTCATTCAAAAATTTGAAGATATTATTGCCTGGCAAAAAGCACAGGATCTTGCGGTTGATATATTTTCGGAATTTGGTATATTGCAGCATTGGGGATTTAGAAATCAGATCTGTAATGCGGTAGTGTCAATTTCAAATAATATTGCAGAAGGATTTGACAGAAGTTCTGATGCAGACTTTTCACGTTTTTTGTACATTGCATCAGGTTCTGCCAGCGAAACGAAATCTATGTATATTGCAGAAAAATTAAAATTTATCAACAACAATAAAAAATACAACTCATAAAGAAATCAGATGAAGTATCAGGAATTATTGGGGCCTAATCAAATCTATAACAAAAAAATAGCGGATTTTATTTAACCAGATAACTCACGGGCTTACAACTTATGACTCACGACTTACGACTTTAACACATGAAAGGAATAATTTTAGCCGGAGGCTCCGGAACACGCCTGTATCCACTTACTATCGCAGTGAGCAAACAATTAATGCCGGTATTTGATAAGCCAATGATCTATTATCCATTGTCAACTTTAATGCTTGCCGGTATCAATGAGATTCTCATCATTACCACACCTGATGACCAGCCTGCATTTAAAAAACTGCTCGGCGACGGCAGCCAGGTAGGATGCCGTTTTGAATATGTTGTTCAACCCCGCCCTGAAGGGCTGGCACAGGCGTTTATATTGGGCGCTGATTTTATTGGGAAAGACCCCGCGGCATTAGTGCTCGGAGATAATATATTTTACGGATCAGGTATGGGCACGTTGTTACGAAATAAAGTGAACCCCGACGGCGCCGTAGTTTTCGCTTACCAGGTACATGACCCTGAAAGATATGGCGTTGTGGAGTTTGACAAAAACTACCGGGTATTGAGTATTGAAGAAAAACCACAAAATCCAAAATCAAACTATGCAGTGCCGGGATTGTATTTTTATGATAACGATGTAGTTGACATTGCTAAAAACATAAAACCCTCTCACAGGGGTGAACTGGAAATAACAGATATAAACAGGGTGTACTTAGAAAAAGGAAAACTGGAAGTAGGCGTATTAGACAGAGGCACCGCCTGGCTGGATACCGGCACATTTGATTCACTGATAGAGGCCGGAGAATTTATTGAAGTTATTGAAAAAAGGCAGGGACTTAAAATAGGCTGTATTGAAGAAATTGCTTATCGTAACAAATGGATAGATGATGAGCAAATGAATAAACTGGCCACTATCTATATGAAAAGCGGGTATGGCGTTTATTTAAAGAAGCTGATTGAGAATATATAAGCATCAACAGTGTCTGGGCATTAATGACAAGGTTTGTTCCGTTTATTTGCCCGGAGGCATTGACAAGAAACAAGACAGGGCAGCAACTTATTGGTAGTTATACTGCGCAAGGGGTAAATTAGTAAATAATCCCGTACGCGCGGAATGCAAATGAAAAAGTCACTATTTTATCCCTTGACAAGTATAGTAACCTCAACTCAATTTGGATTAGTTCCCTATGAAAAAATTGTAAATAATAATCTTAGTTTTGTCAACATACTTATTTGGTATAATCAAACAAAAATATAGTTACTAATGCTTTTCAATTCTTTTCAATTTTTATTATTCTTCCCTATTGTAACTATCATTTATTTTTTACTGCCTTATAAATTTCGCTGGTTTCATTTACTTATTGCCAGTTGTATTTTTTACATGGCATTTGTACCGGTTTATATTCTAATCCTCTTTTTTACAATTGTTGTTGATTACATAGCCGGTATAATGATAGAGCATGCTTTGGGAAACCGGCGAAAATGGTTTCTTGTAATGAGCATCGTTGCCAATGTAGGAGTTTTAGCCATTTTCAAATACTACAATTTTTTTGCGCATAACCTCAATTATATTTTTCAGAGTACCGGCCATCAATATAATATTCCAATATTGTCCATCATATTGCCCATAGGCCTTTCATTTCACACTTTTCAGGCAATGAGTTATACCATTGAGGTATATAGAGGCAATCAAAAAGTGGAAAGGCATTTTGGTATTTATGCCTTGTATGTAATGTTTTATCCACAACTTGTAGCCGGCCCTATTGAAAGGCCTCAGAATCTGCTGCATCAATTTTATGAAAAGCATGATTTCAACCTTGATCAATGTAAAGAAGGCCTGAAACTAATGTTGTGGGGCTTATTTAAAAAGATAGTAATTGCAGACAGGCTGGCGCTTATAGTTAAACCTGTTTACAAAAACCCTGAAAATTTTAACGGTGTGTCTTTAACTATAGCAACCCTGTTTTTTGCTTTCCAGATTTATTGCGATTTTTCCGGTTACTCGGAAATTGCCATAGGCGCTGCTAAAGTGATGGGGTTCAACCTAATGAAAAATTTTAACCGGCCTTACTTTGCTAAATCAATCGGTGAATTTTGGGCAAGATGGCATATTTCATTATCAACATGGTTTAAGGATTATTTATACATCCCATTAGGTGGAAACAGGGTATCACGGCCAAGGCTTTATACCAACCTGGCAATAGTATTCCTTATCAGCGGTTTCTGGCATGGAGCAAACTGGACCTATGTTGTTTGGGGAGCGCTGCATGCCTTTTATTTAATTATTGAGCAAATAACCCAAAAAAGCCGAACCCGGATATTAGCGTCAACAGGCATTTCAGAAAAATCATCAATAAAATCTTTCTTGTCAATAACCGTTACCTTTTTATTGGCAAGTTTTGCCTGGATTTTTTTCAGAGCAACTAATTTACATGATGCAGTGTACATAAGCACTCATTTGCTAAGTGGCTGGCATGAGCTATTATCTTATTCAGGTATTAAAGCAATCGTTACAGCGCTCGGAGAAAATGATACTATAATAGGCACATTTAATATTATGGCAGGCCTTTTGCTAATATTTTTTCTTGAGTATATTCAAATGAAAACAAAAGACCGATATACGATGGATATAGTAAAATATAAGCCTCGTTTTTGGAGGTGGGGCTTTTATTATTTCCTTATCATTTCCATA
>JBIOHE010000455.1:0-3218 GCA_044448725.1 Sphingobacteriales bacterium
ATGTTAATACTTCGCAAAAGCAATAATCAACCGGAATTGAACGGAATTTGGGTTGCAACAAGTAAAAATTATCACGAAAGCTTAAAAAATAACATCCCCGAGCTTGGCCCATTCTTTATGGACGGCGACGAACGGCATGGCAACTGGTTGTTGCTGCGGGACGATGCGGAAGATTTTGAAGGAGCGGCCATAAAGGTTTGCGAATTGACTACGCGCGGCGATGCGAGGATTGGGAGGGTGCCAAAATAGGTCCATAGTCCATGGACCATAGTCGATAGTTTTGGTCCCGGTTGATCAGGAAAATCAACTTCAGCTATGGACTATGGTCTATCGACTATGGACTAAAAAAACTACCTTCGTCCCATTATGGTAACTTTTTTTGAAGCTTCGCTCGATACGATTTCGGTACATCATGTTGGCAACCCGTCGATAGATGAAATGTATGCCCTTTCAGATCATCCGCTTGAACTGAAGGACGAAATTATTCCTAACCTGCTGATGCAGTATTTTTTAAAACCATTTGAAAAGGCTAACGAGGTTTATCACCTTACGCATAGCAGCGGCGATCTTAACCTTAACGAGATCCATCATTTTGTGAGCAGGATTTTTGAGCAAAAAGAAAAATTTCATGAAGCTTCGGAGCTGATCGCTAAATTTCTTTACAAGGTGACCACACATCCTAATATTAAAGGGGGCGAATTGTATGTGGTTTATTTTAACAAGGTGCAAATTGAAGGCAACCTGCTGGATGCTATCGGTATATTTAAATCGGAAAACAAAGAAACCTATTTGAAAGTTTACCCCGATAAGGGAGGTTTTCAGGTGGACTATGAAGAAAATGCCATAAACATCAATAAGCTTGATAAGGGTGTTTTGATCTTTGATATTGAAAAGGAAAATGGCTATAAAGTGGTGGTGATTGATAAAAACAATAACGGGCAGGAAGCTGCCGTATATTGGAAAGACCAGTTTTTACAGCTAAAAATCCGTAACGACAGCTTTAACCAAACCAGCAATACCCTGGGCATCTACAAAAACTTCGTGACCCAAAAACTGGATGATGAGTTTGAAATGAGCAAAGCCGATAAAATTGACCTGCTGAACCGCTCCATGAAGTACTTTAATGAAAAAGATACTTTTGATTTGGACGAATTTACCGGCGAAGTAATCGGCAACCCGAAGGCCATTGAATCGTTTAAAACCTTTAAAAGCCAGTTTGAAATGGAGTA
This sequence comes from Sphingobacteriales bacterium, assembly GCA_044448725.1. GTDB lineage: Bacteria > Bacteroidota > Bacteroidia > Sphingobacteriales > Sphingobacteriaceae > Mucilaginibacter. The sequence goes on from JBIOHE010000455.1 coordinate 1,230, forward strand.
CGACAGCCCCATTGGCGATACCTTTGAAATATCCGGCAACGCGGTTAAAAAACAGGCCCGTGTTTATAAAAGCGTATTAAAGCTGGATAAAAATTTCCATATCTATATCCATGGGGATAAGGAACTGATTGAGAAAGGGTTTGATGAGGAAAAGCATTTGAACTATTATAAGGTTTATTTTAAGGAAGAGAATTAGGATTTCACCGATTATTGGTTGATTTCACCGATTTAGTGTGATCAGTTTTGCAGGAATTGCGTATTGCTTTTTCTACTGACTTAATCATATCCAAATTTGATTGGTTTTTGTTACCTTTGGATAAAGGATTTGAAAAATGATAATTGAAAGGAATAATAAAGAAGTCATTATAAGATTACCCGCTTCGGTTAATACAGATGACTTGCAGGACTTTATTGATTATACCCGTTATAAAGAGCTTACTTCTAAAAGCAAAGCCACGCAAAAAGAAATAGATGAACTTGCTTATAAAATTAATAAAGATTGGTGGACTGAAAACAGATATAAAAAATGACAGATATCGATCAAAAACTTGATGTTCTCTACGATCTTTTAGTTGATAATTTGCCCACACTGACGACCGAATTAAAAGACCTAATTTTCGACCCAGACAAAATAAATGATACCAACAAATTCGCCTCTTTATTGGTTGAGCTTAAAAACCCCGATTTTATAAACCCGCTTCTTGAAAAAATCAATTTAGGAAACAAAGACGACATTTGGTTGACAGACTTTTTATATGCAGTAATCAATTTATTAGATGAGAGTTCAGAGGTTGATGAGTTTGCTTGCCCTGATAACCTTATTACCAAATTAGAAGATTGGATTCTCAACCACAAAGGCGAGCTTTCGTGGAAAGCCGCAGATTTGTTAAAGTTCTACGAGTCGGGATCGGCGGAAAGGATTCAATTGAAAAAATTAGAGGAGCGTGGAGATTTCTTTTTAACCTATGTAGAATGTATTTTAGGACTTTTACGCTATAACAACGATAAATATATCGGATTGGTTGAACAAATTGCCGCGGATGGAACAAGAGACGAAAAGCTAAGAGATTTCTGTAATGATTTAATCAGCAAGAATTCCCATGCAAAACGGTGAAATCACTCCAAAATAATCAGTGAAATCCCAATCTAAAACCCCTCCTCTATCCCCAACGCAAAAAGCGCAAAGTCATACTTTACCGGGTCAACCAGATCAAATTCTCTTAGTCGCTGGGTAAGTTCAACAGCAGTTTGCCAGTCGGTTTGTTTGCGGGTGATGAGGTTGAGTTTGCGGGCTACGCGGTCAACATGCAGATCGCAGGGGCAAATAAGTTCTGATGGTTTGATATGGTTCCAGATACCGAAATCTACACCGCAATCGTCTTTGCGAGCCATCCAGCGTAAAAACATGTTTAACCGTTTGCAGGTTGACTTTTGAGATGGTGAGGAAATATGTTTTTTGGTGCGGTGCGGATAATCAGGTAACGAGAAAAAGTAGTTTCTGAAATGGTTAAGGTATTTTTCAATAGGTTCTTCCGCTATTGCATTGGCGGTTATAGCGCTTGGGGAAGATCCTTCGCTCGCGCTCAGAATGACAAATTGGTTATTCGGGGTTTCGTTGGGTATAAATGCTGATTCTAAAGATTCATGGTTGGCGTAATGATTTCTGAAAAATGAAATAAAATACAGCGTATCCACATCATTAAAAGTGCGGTGTTTAAATTTTAGCAGTTTTTTAAGATCGGTTTCCTGGTGGTTGGTGATAAAATCATAAGGCGCACCATCCATTAGTTTTATCAACTCATGGCATTTGTTGATGATGGTTACCCTTTGTCCCCAGGCCAATACCGCCGCCCACAGGCCCATGATCTCGATGTCCTGTTTATTGGTGAACAGGTGCGGGATGGAAACCGGGTCGTTTTTTATAAAACCAGGATTGTTGTATTGGATTACTTTTGAATCGAGGAAGGCTTTTATGTTTTCAATCATCAG
>JBIOHE010000456.1:0-3165 GCA_044448725.1 Sphingobacteriales bacterium
ACTTTATACTTATGATATTGCTATAGACACTGAACAGATAAAGAAGTTGTTAAATGAAGCCTTACAAACATTTGGCGATCTTGTTAAAAAGTCATTAGACGAAGTAATCGGTTTTAAAAAAGACATATTAGCTAACCGAAATAAATTTCTCGTTAAAAAAGAACAAAGCCTTCAAAAAAACATTGATACCGCCTTAAAATCACTTTCCACGTTAGAAACAGAAAGAAGTATTTTGTACAAACGGCTGAAAGAAAAAGGTGCCCTGGAAAGTATTGAAAATACTTACAAGGCCTTAATTAACGAAAAAACGACCCTTGAGAGAACAATGCAATACATTGGCAATATTGAGGAAATTCAAAATATTCTGATAGACCTCGATGTGACTATAAGCGAATTGAAAAGAGATATTTTGAATGATTTATCAAAATATGAAGGGACTTTAAATTTGTTGAGGGCACTTTTTAAGGAGGTACTTGAAAACGCAATATTTATTGATGAAAGCAGCGATAATGCTTATTTTGATATAAAGAGGCTTACAAATACGAAAAGGAACCAATTGCCTTTTAAATTCGAGGTCGAAATTCCCAAAGCCGAAGCTTTAGGACAAGCCAGGTTAAAATTAATAGCATATGATTTAATGGTTTTCTTTAACAGCATTAGAAATGATAGAAAACTTCCAGATTTTTTAGTGCATGATGGTGTTTATCATTCCATATCTCATAAGTCGATGATTAATACGCTTAATTATATTTCAAGGCAGTTCAATCTCAATCCCAAATTTCAATATATAGCAACTTTCAATGAAGATGAAATTGAAGTTGCAGAAGAAAACGAGGGCACATACGGGAAATTTGACTTTAAATGGAAGGATGATATTATACTTACGCTTTCTGACGTTAAGGAGAACATGCTTTTTAGACAAGCTTTTTAGTGATTTTGTGTGTAGCTAAAAATAGCTACTACCAATGGCTTATCTGCCTACCTACTATTCGCAATTTCAGAATTTCACAATTTTATTACTCATAATGACTCTCAGTTGGTTAGACTTGCTGCCCAACAAAAAACCCCGGCTAAACTAATAACCGGGGTTTCTCTTTATTTCCCCTTTAGGCGGATTAGGGAACTAATTATTTCACTTCTTCAAAGTCAACATCGGTAACGGTGTCGGCATTGCCTTCTGCGTGAGCATGAGCGCCTGCGCCGTCGGCTCCGGGTTGTCCCTGGCCATCACCGCTTGCTTTGTACATCTCTTCTGAGGCTACATTCCATGCATTGCTTAATTCAGTCTGTGCAGCGTCGATAGCGTCGAAATCTTTAGATGCATAAGCTTCTTTCAGTTTCTTTAAGCCATCTTCGATAGGGCCTTTTTTGTCAGCTGAAATTTTATCGCCGTATTCTTTCAATTGTTTTTCTGTTGAGAAGATCAGGGCGTCGGCGCCGTTCAGTTTTTCAACTTCTTCTTTTGCCTTTTTGTCAGCATCAGCATTTGCTTCGGCTTCGTCCTTCATTTTCTTGATGTCAGCATCAGTTAAGCCTGATGAAGCTTCGATACGGATCTTTTGCTCTTTTCCGGTTGCTTTATCTTTTGCAGATACATGCAGTATTCCGTTGGCATCGATATCAAAAGTCACTTCAACCTGTGGCACGCCGCGTGGTGCAGGCGGAATTCCATCCAGGTGGAAACGGCCAATAGTACGGTTTGCAGAAGCAATAGGGCGTTCACCCTGTAAAATATGGATCTCTACTGAAGGCTGATTATCAGATGCAGTGGAGAATGTTTCCGATTTTTTTGTCGGGATAGTAGTATTTGCTTCTATCAGTTTAGTCATTACACCACCCATGGTTTCAATACCTAATGAAAGCGGGGTAACATCCAGCAATAACACATCTTTTACTTCACCGGTTAATACACCGCCCTGGATAGCTGCACCAATGGCAACAACCTCATCAGGGTTTACACCTTTTGAAGGTGCTTTACCGAAGAATTTTTCAACCGCTTCCTGTATAGCAGGGATACGGGTTGAACCACCTACAAGGATGATCTCGTCGATATCAGAAGTACTGTAACCGGCATTTTTCAATGCAGTTTTACAAGGCTCAATAGTACGTTTGATCAGGCTGTCGGCCAGTTGTTCAAATTTTGCACGGGTTAAAGTTTTAACAAGGTGCTTTGGCACGCCGTCAACTGCAGTAACATATGGCAGGTTAATTTCGGTTTGAGCCGAACTTGATAACTCAATTTTAGCTTTTTCAGCAGATTCTTTTAAACGTTGTAAAGCCATTGGGTCCTTACGCAGGTCAATACCTTCATCGTTTTTAAATTCGTCAGCCATCCAGTCGATAATTGTCTGGTCAAAGTCATCACCACCAAGGTGAGTATCACCATCAGTTGATTTTACTTCGAACACGCCATCGCCTAATTCAAGTACCGACACGTCATGCGTACCGCCACCGCAGTCAAACACAACGATTTTCATATCCCTGTGGGCTTTATCCAGACCGTAAGCAAGGGCAGCCGCAGTAGGTTCATTGATGATACGGCGAACTTTTAAGCCAGCAATTTCACCGGCTTCTTTTGTAGCCTGGCGCTGTGCATCGTTAAAGTAAGCAGGTACAGTAATAACCGCTTCGGTAACTTCATGACCAAGAAAATCTTCGGCAGTTTTCTTCATTTTCTGAAGGATCATTGCTGATATTTCCTGCGGGGTATATTTGCGGTCGCCAATTTCAACACGCGGAGTGTTGTTATCGCCTTTAACCACTTTATATGGCACACGGGCGGCTTCCTTGGTAACCTCGTTAAACTGGTTACCCATAAAGCGTTTTATTGATGAAATAGTTTTTGTAGGATTGGTAATAGCCTGGCGTTTTGCCGGGTCACCTACTTTACGCTCGCCGTTGTCGATAAAAGCCACTACTGACGGCGTAGTACGTTTTCCCTCGCTGTTGGCAATAACTACAGGTTCGTTACCTTCCATTACTGCAACGCAGGAATTCGTAGTTCCTAAGTCGATTCCAATTATTTTAGACATATTATGATTGATTTTTCCTTTTTTAATTTTAAACCTACACTACAATAACAAGGCTTATGCCAATATCAATTTGGCAGAAAAACGGGCTTTATGACATTCAAATTGGATATTATTTCGTCACAAAAGTGAATAG
>JBIOHE010000457.1:0-3159 GCA_044448725.1 Sphingobacteriales bacterium
ATTTCATGGCTTAATTTCTTTAGAAGGCTCTCGAAAGATTATGAAAGAACAACTGCTTCCGCTATAGCTTTTATACAATTAGCCTTTTGCAGTATAATTTTGGCAAGAAATCCTGCGATAGAAATTTAAACATGTTCTTACGTTGGATGAAAGCTTTGGAGATTGAAAAATACGCCCGTGTTTTGCTAAAAAACATCCCGGCCAGTGCGCAGCGTTTGTGCCTGCTTGCCCGCGCCCTCATCAAAAACCCCGACCTGTTAATCTTTGACGAACCCTGCCAGGGCCTCGACGAACACCAGCAGCATCACTTTAAAAAACTGGTGGATACCATTTGCAGCCTGAGTAAGGTAACCCTTATTTATGTAACGCACTACCAGCATGAGATTCCGGAGAGTGTGACCAAGGTTTTGAGGTTGGATAAGGGAAATATCGTATCTTAGATTTATGAAAATCCTAACCGCGCTTATTTTTTTTACAGGAGTTTATTTCTTAGCGAATGCCCAGTCATTTGCTATCATCAATGACAAGGATGGCTTTGTTAATATCAGAAAAGATAAAAGTATAAATTCCCCTGTTATTGGAAAATTAAACAATGACGATATATTTCAATATGATCCGGACGAAAAGTCTGATTGGATTAAAATTTATGCCCAGCATTTAGGGAACGAAGATGGGCACTATATAGAAGGATATATCCACAAAAGCAGAGTTTTTCCTCTTTCAAATCTGAAATCCGTTAAAAATATAAGATCATTTAAAGATAGCTGTGTCGCTATTGATGATGGTTTAATGGTTATTATAAAATCCAAGTTATTTAATCCCAAAAAACATAAGTTGACCTACTATCCGTCAAATTCCAATATACTCACAAAAATTGATGGCCTCCACATTTGGGGAACTGATGGCGGAATGCCAAAACAAAAAATATCTGAGATAAAAATTATAAAAAATGGCAAGTCGATAGTTATTCCGGAAGATGCCTTTAATAATTTATATGAACCAAATTTAAGCACGCTGCAAATCTATATTGGTAAAGCCAATACCATTTACATTGAAATGGATAACAGCGATGGAGCCGGTGGATATTCTATCATCTGGATCATTAAAAACGACAAGTTTTACAAAAAGCACATTGATAACCTTGATGCATAGCTAAAAATCAACACTAATTCTCACGAATTTATCCGAATTTCACAAATCAAATTCGTGAAAATTAGTGCAATCCATTCGTGCCATTCGTATAAATTCGCGAAAATTAGTGCTTATTCCATTCGTGCCATTCGCATAAATTCGTGAAAATTCGTGCTTATTCAATATATTTGCCTGTATGAACACTGCCGGTCTGTTGCAACGCGCTTTGCGGTTTGATTTTTTAAGCCAGGAAGAAGGGGTTTACCTTTACAGAAACGCCTCCACGGCCGATTTAATGTACACCGCCAACGAACTGCGTAAAATACAGGTGCCGCATGGTAAAGTAACCTGGCAGATAGACCGCAATGTTAACACCACCAATGTTTGCATAGCCAATTGCAAGTTCTGTAATTTCTTTCGGCGCCCCGGTCATGAAGATGCTTATATTACAGATATAGAAACCTATAAACAGAAAATAGAGGAAACTTTCCGCTTTGGCGGCGACCAGCTACTATTGCAGGGAGGCCATCACCCGGAATTAGGTTTAAAATTTTATGCAGATACCTTCCGGGCTTTAAAAGAGTTATACCCTACCCTTAAACTGCATTCGCTCGGTCCGCCGGAGATAGCGCACGTGGCCAAGCTGGAAGGCATGAGCCATATTGATGTTTTGAGTGAACTGAAAGCGGCAGGACTTGATTCCTTACCGGGAGCAGGCGCCGAGATACTGAATGACCGCGTTCGCCGCCTTATCAGCAAGGGAAAATGCGGAGGACAGGAATGGCTGGATGTGATGCGCGCCGCCCATAAACTTAACCTGCCAACTTCAGCAACCATGATGTTTGGCCATATTGAAACCATTGAAGAAAGGTTTGAACATTTGGTATGGCTCCGCGAAGTACAAGCCGAAAAACCGGAGGGCGCTTACGGGTTTGTTGCCTTTATTCCCTGGCCTTTTCAGGATGACGGCACTTTATTACGTAAAGTAAGGGGTATCACCAACAATGTTACCGGTGATGAATATATCCGCATGATATCGCTGAGCCGCATTATACTGCCCAATATTAAAAACATACAGGCATCATGGCTTACCGTTGGCAAGCAGGTGGCGCAAATATGCCTCCATGCCGGGGCCAACGATTTCGGCTCTATTATGATTGAAGAAAATGTGGTTTCCGCCGCCGGTGCGCCGCATCGTTTCACCGCAAGGGGCATACAGGAATCAATTAAAGAAGCTGGTTTTGAGCCACAGCTGCGTACCCAAAAATACGAATGGCGCGAAATACCCGCAGCTATTGAGGAACAGGTGATTAATTATTAGGTAGAGTCCGAAAGACAGGAAGAAGAGCATCTGATTCTATTCAAAATTCACTAAGTTTAATTCTTTTATTACTTTCGGACTTATTGTGTCTGAATCAGAATTTACAGGATTTTAGAATTTTCAGAATTCGTATCGAATAAGTGATTAATAAGAAAAATTCGGGTAATTCGTTAATTCCACAAATTCGGGTTCAGACAATTTTATTTACATGGAAGACATAGAACAATACATTGAGGCATTGATATTTGTGTCGGAGCAAAGTATCCGCACCGAAGAAATTATTTATTGCTTACAGGCGGCATTTAACAATGATTTCGGCGAAGCTGAGGTAAATAAACACATAGAACATATCACCCAAAAATACCAGGGCCGGCAATTTGCCATTGAAGTGGTTAAATTGAATAACGGCTACCAGTTTTTAACAAAGAAAAATTATCACCAGGTAATAAGCCTGCTGCAGGCCCAAAGGGCAAAAAAGAAATTAAGCCAGGCTGCCCTGGAAACCCTTGCAATTATTGCTTATAAACAACCGGTAACCAAGCCGGAAATTGAACAGATCCGCGGAGTAAACTGCGATTATTCGATCCAAAAACTCCTCGAAAAAGAGCTGATTTCGATAATTGGTAAGTCAGAAGCACTCGGAAAACCTATTTTATATGGTACCAGCACCGTTTTTATGGATTATTTTGGAATAAACAGTATAAAAG
>JBIOHE010000458.1:0-3157 GCA_044448725.1 Sphingobacteriales bacterium
ACCAAATATAAACTTTAGTTGTCAGGGCTATTTCATATAATCAGGCGTTTTCTGCAAAGGGGTGTTTTTACCCCTTGCACATTGCTGTTAATTTTTTTGAGTTGTTATAGTTTATTGGCAAAAGCCCAATATTTTGATCTGGAAGGCAACCGGAAACACGTTACTATCCCGTTCCGCATGATCAGGGATATGGTGGTCATAAAGCTAAATATTAATGGCAAAGGCCCCTTTAATTTTATTATGGATACCGGCGTAGGCCTTATGCTCATAACAGATCCCAAATTGGTCGATTCCATCAATATCCCCAAAAAACGAACAATAAAAATATCCGGCCTGGGAAAAGGGGAAGACTATGAGGCTTATATCACCTCCGCGTTAAACGTTGAAATACCAGGACTGATTAGTTATGACGTTGGCGCTGCAATATTGAAAACCGATCATTTTGGTCTTTCAAATTTTGCCGGTATTGCGGTGCATGGCCTGTTAGGATATGAATTCTTTAATAACCTGGCGGTAAAAATAGATTTCAGGGACAGCACGATCACGGTTTCCAGGCCAAAAGACAGCAGGCCCTTTAGGAAGGGGTATAAGATACCGCTGACTATTGAAGACCGGAAACCTTACTTATATGCAAAAGTTACCTTCCCCGACGGCATCACAAGCAATGAGAAACTGATACTTGATATCGGCGCGGGCCATCCATTGTCGCTCGACAACATTATACAAAAACACGGCCTCCCCAAAAAGTTTATTTCAGCAAACCTGGGCGTTGGATTAACCGGCCCCGTTGATGGGTTTATCAGCCGGGTTAAAGAACTTTATTTGGGCAGGTATAAACTTAAGGATGTAATTACCTCGTATCCGGTAGGCGGCAATATTGCCACGCCGCAAGATAAGCGCGACGGCAACCTGGGAATGGGCATTCTGAAAAGATTTACCATGATTATTGATTACCCCGACAGCGCGCTTTATTTAAAGCCCGGCCCAACTTTAAACGACCCTTTTGAGCATGATATGAGCGGAATGGAATATTATAAGGCCGGCGGCGATTTCGACCATGTGGTTATCAGCAGGGTTGAACCCGGTTCGCCTGCGGATGAGGTGGGTATTGAAGCGGGTGATGAAATAATGGGAATAAATTTTAAACCGGTTACTAAACTTAGCCTCGAAGAAATTGACGGATTGTTCAGATCGCAAGCTGAACGCAGCCTGCTGCTCCAGATCTATCATGATAAAAAATACGACAACGTTGTTATTACCCTAAAAAGGAGGATATAGTTTATAATGCGAATCAAGAGTCAAGATATTAGAGCCAGGAATCAAGAAAAAAAGCAAAAAGCTGTTCACCTGCCGGCAGGCAGGGTTATACACTTGTCAATCAGTTTTCTTGACTCTTGGTTCTTGACTCTTGATTCGCGTTTATAAACCTTAAATACAATTTGCACCTAAGCTTTTCGTTTTGCATCTTAGCAAAATTATAGTATCCCAATAAAAATGAAATTTATCCATAAAATATCGATTGCTGCTTTAGCTTTTCTCATTATATCCGGCGGGGTATCAGCTCAACAGGTTAAGAAAAAGACCGCAGCGTCACAAAAGCCAAAACAGACTGTAACTGCCATACAGGAACGCAAAGCGTTCTTACCGGTTGATCCTGATGTACTCGCCGGCAGATTGCCGAATGGGCTAACGTTTTATATCCGTAAAAATGCTGAACCCAAAAACAGGGCAGTTTTATACCTGATAAATAAAGTGGGCTCCGTATTGGAAGCCGACGACCAGCAGGGCCTGGCCCATTTTACCGAACACATGGCATTTAATGGCACACGCGACTTTCCCAAAAACGATCTGGTGGATTACCTCCAGAAAGCGGGTGTAAAGTTTGGCGCCGACCTGAATGCCTTTACCAGTTTTGATGAAACGGTTTACCAGTTACCCGTGCCTACTGATAGTACAAAAGTATTTGAAAAAGCATTTGATATACTCGCCAATTGGGCGGCTTATCAAACCCTTGACCCGAAAGAAATTGACGCAGAACGGGGCGTGGTGCTTGAAGAAGAACGTGCCCGCGGTAAAAATGCCCAGGAACGCTTACGATATCAAACATGGCCTGTTTTGCTGAATAATTCAAGGTATGCCCTGCGCTTGCCTATCGGCAACGACGATATCCTGAAAACATTTCAGCCTGCAACTATTTCAAAGTTTTATCATGACTGGTACCGGCCCGACCTGCAGGCAGTAGTGGCAGTGGGCGATTTTGACCCCGCCCAGGTTTTAGCGCTGATTAAATATAACTTTTCTTCGCTGAAGAACCCCGAAGCCGAAAAGCCGCGGGTATATTATAATGTGCCGCCAAGTCCGGGCACTGCGGTTAAAATTGCAACAGACAAAGAGTTTCCATACACTTTAGCCGAAATAATTGTAAAACACCCGGAGACAATTGTTAAAAATGCCGACGATTTCCTGCAAAGCATCCGTGTTCAATTGTTTAACCAGATGCTGAACGAACGTTTGGGTGAACTGCTCCAAAAACCAAACCCTCCTTTTTTGTATGGTCAGTCGAGCTACGGGGGCTTTGTGGGCAGGCAGGATGCGTTTACTACAGTTACCATAGCTAAGCCCGGTGAACTGGAACTTGCCGTTAAAGCCGCCGTTGCTGAAACCGAACGCATACGCCAGTTTGGGTTTACCTTAACCGAACTTGAAAGGGCAAAACAAAACATATTATTAGGAATTGACAATGCCTATAAGGAAAGGGATAAAACCCAATCGGCAGCTTTTGCAAATGAATACCAGCAAAACTTTTTAACCGGCGCTGCCATTCCGGGCATATCATTTGAATACAACTTTTTTGTAAACAACATAGGAAAAATTACCCTTGCCGAGCTGAACGCTATGGCGGGCAAATTTGTAAGCAATCAAAACAGGGTTGTTTTAGTTGAGGGCGCTGATAAGGATAAAGACAAATTACCCAATGAAAAAACAATTTTGGATTGGATAACTGTGGCAGGCCAGAATTTAAAACCATACATTGATTATACATCCGATAAACCTTTATTGGATAAGTTAGCCCCCGCAGGCAAAATTGTAAGCACACAGGCCGACAGCGCCATTGCCACTACCACCGTTACGCTAAGCAACGGTGTAAAAGTAATAT
>JBIOHE010000459.1:0-3154 GCA_044448725.1 Sphingobacteriales bacterium
CCTATTATGCTGCATGATGAAATTGAATGTATGTAACATTCAATTTCATCATGCAGCATAATAGGTTTCAGGTAATTAACTTCCGAACGGCCTACTATTACGCCATTTTCACTCATATCCCATTGTACTATTTCGTGCCAGTATTTTATGCGTGCCTCTTCAAAATACGTTAAATAAATTGCATTGTTTACATGCCCTACAGCATCTATATCCGAAAAACGGATTGTAACAGGTGTTTTGTATTTATAATCTGATAGTTTTTCAGCCATGATGTGTCATATTGTCCGTAGAAAATAAACATAACGGACATAGTGTCTGCTTTATTGTGTGTATAACCTCCTGGTATAACACTTGATGAATAAAATGCGAAGATAAATAAAAGAAAATCTTAGGAGGATATAAAAATGACTTTAGTAAAATTTGCAAACGGACAAAAAAATCATGCTGTTAACCCATTCTTTAGCGATGTGTTTGATTCTATATTAAACGACTCGTTTTTGAGCGATAAATTAGCGAGCCGTACACCTGCGGTAAACATTGCAGAAACTGAAAACGCATTCCATATTGATTTGGCTGCTCCCGGCCTTAAAAAAGAAGATTTTAAGATCAGCCTTGATAAAAACGTGTTGAGCGTGTCAGCTGATAAAAAAACAGAAACTGTTGAAGAAGGTAAAAAATTCAGCAAACGCGAATTTAGCTATAATACCTTCACCCGGTCGTTTACTTTACCTGAAGTTGCCGACTATAACAAAATTGAAGCTGAATATACTGATGGTATTTTAAAGCTGAATGTTGGTAAAAAAGAAGAAGCTAAAATTCAGTCAAGAGAAATTGCTGTGAAGTAAGGAGTCTGGAAGGCCGAAAGAAGAAGAAGGGTTAAAACATAATCTCTAAATCCGAAATCGAACATTCGACATCCGAAATAAAAAGAAGTTTTTCATAATAGGTTTGGTTTAGTTAGAGAAGGCCGTTCCGCAAGGGGCGGCTTTTTTTATTTATTGGTATTTGTTGAGTATGTTTATGCACTAATCAGACCAGCAAGATGAAATCTCCTTTTATATTAGCGCTGATAGCTGCAACTCTTATAACAAATGGTGTTGCGGCACAGTCAAAAACGCTACAATTAAGCCCGTTAAACCCGCATTATTTTTTATATAACGGTAAAACCACTGTATTGATCGGCTCGGGAGAGCATTATGGTTCGGTAATAAATACCGCGTTTGATTATAAAACCTACCTTGAAACCATTGCTAAAGACGGACTCAACATTACCCGGCTGTTTACCGGCGCCTATATTGAAAAACCCGGCGATTTCGGCATAAAGAAAAATACACTTGCACCCGCAGAAGCGAACCTGTTATTACCCTGGAAAAGAAGCAATGTGCCGGGTTTTAACCTCGGCGGCAATAAATTCGATCTTGAGCAATGGGACGATGCTTATTTTGCACGGTTAAGGCAATTTATGGCAGAAGCTGAAAAAAACGGAGTGATTGTTGAAGTTAATTTGTTTTCTGCCTATTATCAAACAGGCTGGCAATACAGTGCCTTAAATGCAAATAATAATATAAACCATACCGACACGATACAGAGTTCCATGGTAAATTCGCTTAAAAATGGAAACATTTTGGCTTATCAGGAAAAGTATGTCAAAAAGCTGGTGCGTGAACTTAATTCGTTCCCTAACTTTTATTTCGAAGTACAGAATGAACCTTATGCTACTTTAAAGGATACTGTGATTATTTATAACGAATATGGCGACCCAAAAGATTTCAGAAATAGTTTGGAGGTTGCGGCCCGAAACTCAAACAACTGGCAGCGTAAAGTGGCAGGCTGGATAAAAGATGAAGAAAGCCGGTATCCCGGTAAACACCTGATCTCCCAAAATATATCAAACTTTCAATACCCCATAGCTGATCCTGATCCCAATATTTCGATCTTCAATTTTCACTATGCAGTACCAAAATCAGTGAGTGAAAATTTTTATTTGAATAAAGTGGTCGGCTTTAACGAAACCGGTTTTGCCGGGCACGATGATCTTACCTATCGCAGGCAGGCCTGGCGTTTTTTAATGGCCGGCGGGGGCTTGTTCAACCAGCTTGATTACTCTTTTTCTGCTGGCGGCGAAAACGGGCAGGACGTTTCCTACACCGCGCCCGGCGGCGGCAGCCCGGCTTTGCGCAGGGAGTTTGGCATCTTAAAACATTTTTTTGAGGCCTGTAACCTGGCAAAACTAAAGCCTGATCAATCAGTTGTTACAGCATCGCCGGGTGCTACAACTGAAAGCTTAAGTGATGGAAAAACAGTGTGGCTTATTTACATGGAACACCTTGCTCAACAGTCGTACTTCATAACACTAAATCTGCCCAAAGGAAAATATAGTGCAGAATGGATAGATGTTGCAACCGGGAGAAAACTAAGCAGCGTTAAATTTACCAATCATAGAGTTGTTGTGCCAGCGGGTGTTGCTGATAAAGTTTTGGTTGTACGGAAGATAACTGATTAAGTTATTCGTAACTCACCACAGTCCGCATAATCCTGAAGCCTAAAATCGTAAATCCAATCAGTCCCGCATATTAATATACTGCAAAGGCTGACCAAAATCATCGCTCCGGCACAAACTGATCACTGCCTGCAGGTCGTCAATCTTTTTGCCCTGTACCCGTACCTGGTCATCCATAATAGAAGCCTGTACCTTTAAACCGCTGTCCTTTATTTTTTTAACGATCTTTTTGGCGGCTTCTTTATCAATACCTTCCTTGATTTTTATCTCTTTGCGGATCATATTGCCCGAAGCATATTGTTCTTTGCCAAAATCAAGCGCATTTGGGTCAAGATGCTGTTTTACCATGCGGCCTATGATAGAATCCTGGATGGCTTTTAAACGCATTTCATTTTCAGTAACTACAGTTAGGGTATTTGTCTTTTTATCCAGATCGATAGTGCTGTTGGTACCGTGAAAATCGTAGCGGTTTAATATTTCTTTTTTAGCAGTATTTACGGCATTATCCAGTGTTTGTCCGTCTATTTTGCTCACTATATCAAAAGTTGGCATATTTGGTTTATTTATTGTGGTGTAAAAATAGTAATAGTTGATGGTTGATTTAAAAAAATAGTTGATGGTTCATTGTAGTCCATAGTCGATAGACCATAGTCC
>JBIOHE010000460.1:0-3148 GCA_044448725.1 Sphingobacteriales bacterium
ATATTATACATCCAATTTAACCTTACCCATTATGCCGTTAACCTCATTCAGAATTCCCAGATACCTGCTCATTTTTAGCATGCTGCTTTGTTTTTACACCGCCAGCGCCCAGGTAAAATATGATGCCATCAGTTTCCGTATCGACTCCCTGGCAAATATCGGTCTGCCAAAATCGGCATTGAAAGAGGTTGATAAACTGGATGAGCTTGCCCGGCAAAACAACAATTCCCCGCAGCAGATCAGGGCGGTGATTTACAGGATGACTTTCCAGTCCTATCTGGAGGAGGACGCGCTGGCGGCAATCATCAGCCGGCTGAAACTGGATATAGGGCGGGCGGAATATCCGGTTAAACCTGTTTTACAATCGCTGTTAGGCCAAATGTACTGGAACTATTACCAGCAAAACCGCTACCGGTTTAGCCAGCGTACCACGCTTGCAAAACCCGATACAGATTTCACCAAATGGGATTTGCAAACCGTCATCAATGAAACAAGCCGCCTGTACGATCTTTCGCTAAACGACGCGGCAAAAGAACAAAACACTCCAGTTGGCGTACTAAACGGCGTGCTGGAAGGCGATAGCACCACCCGCTACCTGCGCCCGACGTTGTACGACCTGCTGGTGCAGCGGGCCTTTGATTTTTTCCTTACGGATGAGGCCGGGTTGCCAAAACCAAAGCTGCCATTTTCGCTCAATGATCCCCGTTTTTTTAACGACAGCCGCACCTTTGCAAACCTCGGAATAAAAACAAGCGACACACTTTCAACCGAATATAAAGGCATCCGGTATTTGCAGCAGGCTAACCTGTTTCATCTTAAAACCCCGAATGAAGAAGCGCTTGCAGACATTGATTTGCAAAGGCTAAAGTTTTTGTACCGCAAATCAACTGCGGAACATAAAGATTCCCTGTATCTGACAGCCCTTAAACAAATTGCCGCAAGTTTTTCCGCAAAACCCATCAGTGCCGAAGCTTTGGTGTTGCAGGGGCAATATTACCAGGGGTTGGATAGTTTAACAACAGCGCATGCGTTTTTTAAACATGCGGTTACGGCTTTCCCGGAAAGTTTGGGAGGAAAAAATGCAGCTACGTTGATGAGGCAAATAGAGGAAAAGGAACTATCGGCGACGGTGGAGGATGTGAATGTGCCGGGGAAACCGTTGCTGGGGTTGATTAGTTATCGTAATGTTAAGGAAGTGAACGTTTCTGTTTATAAATTGACGGGGGAGCAGGTAAAACAATTAACTGATAAAAATGCCTGGTACGAAGGGTATAATTTAGCCGCTACAAAAAAACTACTCGAATTTTTGAAGAAGTTGCCACTGGCGCAAGATGAGAAATTGTCGCTGCCCGATCCAAACGATTACAGAAAACATAGTGCAGAATTTAAGATCAATCCACTTACGGTGGGTACCTATGTTATTTTAGTTAAAGATGCTAACTCCAATACGGGAAACCTGATCCAGCTAACAAGTTTTATTGTGTCCAATTTATCCTATACAGCAAGGGTTAACCCGAATAAAGAAACCGAATTAAGGATATTAAACCGGGAAACAGGTGCTCCTTTACAGGGAGTTGCCGTTAATGTGTTTAAAGGGCATGAGAAAAATGGGAAAATGATAAAAACCAATGTCAGTTCGGGTCTATCTGATATAAATGGAAAATATCTTTTTAATGCGACACAGGAACAGTATACGGTCACGCTGTCAAAAGACAATGACACTTATACTGATAATGAAAGGTATTTTAATGGTGCTACAGAAACGAATAGTATAGGTTTATCCCAGATCAATACCATTTTATTTACCGACCGGCAACTATACCGCCCGGGACAAACTATTTACTTTAAAGGATTGCATATAAGCAGCCTGAATGGAAAGAGCCAAATTATTGCCGGGGCAAGTGTTAATATAAGTTTTAAGGATGTAAATTATAAAACTTTAAGCACCCTTAACCTGCAAACCAACGAGTTTGGCTCGGTTCAGGGATCATTTGTAATTCCCCAAACTATGACTAACGGGCAGGTATCCTTAGTCACCGTGGATGGGCGGATTAATGTGCGTGTTGAAGAATATAAAAGGCCGACTTTTCAGGTGGTATTTGCACCCATAACCGCTGCTTATAAAACAAATGATTCTGTGCGGTTAAAAGGGAAGGTAACCGCATTTTCTGGCTATGGCCTATCCAATGCTAAAGTTGCATATCATATCACTGGCCGCGGTATGCCACTTTACGACAATGAATTTGAGAATAGGAATGTTGGGGGAATTTGGACACAAACAACAGAAATTAAAACGGACACGGTTTATACGAACGAATCGGGCGAGTTCAATATCAATTTTAAATCGATCTCTGACCTCCGAAATTTAAATGGCGGTTCCTATGACTATTCTATTACTGCCGACGTAACCGATGCCAGCGGGGAAACCCAGTCGGCAAATACTACTGTAATTATAAGCGACAACCCATTAAAAATTGCAGCCGAACTACCACAGAGGTTGTTGGCCAACGATACAGCCACATTTCCTTTAAAGATTACCAATGTTTACGGAAAGGGCCAAAGCGGAGTCCTTAGTGTTAAAGTCTACCCCCTAAAAAGCCCCAACGAGGTTTATAAAAAACGGTTATGGGATAGCCCCGATCAATTTATTTTAAAAAAGGAAGAGTTTAAAACCTCATTCCCTTCCTATTCCTGGAAAAATGAGAATGATTATAGTAGTTGGGCGAAATCAGGGATGTTAGTATATACCGCAATTAAGACAAACGATTCGATAAGTGGAATACTCGATCTTGGGATACTAAAAAAGCAGTCGTCGGGGATTTACAAGGTTGTAATTGATGCCCGTGACGATGCCGGAGACACTACTTCGGTAACCAAATTTATAAATGTAGTTGCGGAACCGGCAATAGCTCAGAAGATGGAAGATTGGGCTATACCCTTAACTACACGGGTGAAAGCAGGCGGAGAAGCCGAGTTTTTGGTAGGCATCAATAATCAGGCCCATGTACTGATGGAAAAATATGACGGAGCAAAGCTTCTTTCGACGGAATTGCTGACATTGGATGGGCCATATCAGCATAAAATAAGCATATCTGTCCCTCTCACTCAAAAAAACAGCTTTAGCATACAATTTTTAATGGTATATGAT
>JBIOHE010000461.1:0-3148 GCA_044448725.1 Sphingobacteriales bacterium
GCATGAACTATAAGGACAATTGCTACCCCTTCAGGCAGGACAGCAGTTTTCTTTATTATTTCGGGCTGGATGTACCGGTGCTTGCCGCTATTATTGATACAGACACCGGCGAAGAAGTAATTTTCGGCGATGAGTTAAGTATGGATGATATCATCTGGACAGGCACGCTGCCATCTGTAAAGGAAATGGCGTCCCTGGTTGGTATCAATCAAACAAACCCTTATTTGCAGGTTGTTCATTATATTCATAAAGCTATTACATCGGGCAGAAAGGTGCATATCCTGCCGCCATATCGCCCGGAAAATAAAATTAAACTGGCAGCCTGGCTCAATATTAGTCCGGATGATGTTGCAGATCATGTTTCGGTAAAACTCATCAAAGCGGTTATTGCGCAAAGGGTGATCAAATCACCGCTGGAAATTGAGCAGATGGAAAATGCGGTTTCTATCAGTGTTGATATGGAGCTGGCCGTCATCAAACACACCCGCCCCGGTATAAAGGAATACGAACTGGTGGCCAGGGCCCAGGAAGCTGCTATGGCGGCTAATGCCCGGCTTGGTTATCCTGCCATCATCACCACTCATGGACAAACCCTGCACACCCATTATTACGGTAACACCTTAGAAGAAGGCCGGATGGTTTTAAGCGACATTGGCGCCGAAAACGCAATGCATTACGGCGGCGACCTTACCCGCACCTTCCCCGTTGGGCGCAGTTTTACTACCCGGCAAAAAGAATTGTATGAGGTGGTGCTGAATTCCATGGATCATGCTATAGGTATGTTAAAACCGGGAGTGAGGTATAAAGACATACATCTTGCCGCCTGCCAAAAACTGGTCGAAGGACTGACACAGGTAAACCTGATGAAAGGCAACGCAGCCGAAGCGGTGGCAGCAGGTGCGCATACCATGTTTTTTCAATGCGGATTAGGGCACATGCTGGGTATGGATACCCACGACATGGAAGACCTTGGCGAACAATACGTTGGCTATACTGATTCTCTGAAAAAGGAAACTTCTGTATTCGGACTTAAATCATTGCGTTTGGGCCGTGAACTGGAAAAAGGCTTTGTACTAACGGTAGAACCCGGCATTTATATCATCCCCGAGTTAATAGACCGCTGGGAAGCTGAGAAAAAATACGCTGATTTTATTAATTACGATGTGTTAAACACTTATCGTGATTTTGGCGGCATCCGCATAGAGGATAACTTTTTGATCACCGAAACAGGGAGCCATTTACTTGGTAAATATCTGCCTAAAACGTTGAAGGAAATTGAGGGGTTGAAGGGGTAAAATCCTTTTATGGGTAGATATAGGAAAAAGACTCTCTAAAAATCAGAACCCTTTTTTCTATCTTTCGTTTTCAACCAAATCAAATTATATGGCGCGCGGTATAATTCCAAATAAAGTCCGTTTTGATTATACTAAGGATAATTAACGGAATTATAGGCCGGGCCATTGTTCTACAAAATGTATTGTCTGCCAAATAGTTTTTCAAAATATTGCAAGTAATTTCAAATGTAATAACAGTACCAATATGCCTGTCATACCGGTTAATTATCATCAGACGCTATCAGAATTAAAGCAAAGGATAAGTATTGCTCAATATAAAAGCCTTTTAGCAGTAAACCAGGAATTAATTTTGTTGTACCTGGATATCGGCAAGATTTTATCACAAAAGCTTAAGACAGGATGGGGAGATAGTGTTGTTGATACTTTAGCAAATGATATACAAGCAGAATATATTGGTTTGAAGGGTTTTTCATCCCGTAATCTCCGCAGAATGAGACTTGTATATGAATACACTAAAGATAATTCAATTTGGACACAGCTTGTGTCCAAATTACCCTGGGGACATACAAACCTGATTTTGGCTAAGATAAAGGAAGAAAAGCAAAGGTTATTTTATTTTCAAATGTGTGTGGAAAGGGGATGGAGCAGAAGCATATTGGAGGAAGAAATCAAATTTAACAGCTATAAGAAACAAGAAAATTTTCAAAATAACTTTCCTAAAACATTAAGCGAAGGCGACTTAAGTAAACACCGCCTGGAATTTAGGGATGAGTATAATCTATCTTTCCTGGGACTGGAAGATACCCACACCGAGAAACAACTTGAAAATGCGATGGTTGAAAATATAACTAAAACTCTTGGACAGTTTGGAAATAACTTTGCTTTTATGGGTCGGCAGTTCAGGATGGAATTGGATGAAAAAGAATATTTTATAGATTTATTGTTCTATCATCGTAAACTAAAGTTAATGGTTGCGCTGGAATTGAAAACTACAGAATTTAAGCCGGAACATAGCCAACAATTGAATTGGTACCTTCATCTGTTAGATAAAATCGTAAAATACCCGGAAGACAATCCCAGCATTGGTATTTTATTGTGTAAAAGCAAAAGCAAGTTAACTGTTGAATATGCTCTTGAACTCGTTAACAATCCTATGGGTGTAGCTACATACAATTACAGGCAATTACCAAAAGAAATAGCGAGATATTTGCCGACTGAAGAAGATTTTAATAGAATAATTGGCGATATTGAAAAATGACGTAAGTGGGTGGTTTTTCCCTTACTTGAAAAATACAAAGAATCGCATCGCTACTATTTCTTCACAAAATACTTGAGCTGCAACTGCTTTACAAAACGCAAACCACGTTCCAGTAAACTGCCTTTGCGGTTTTTAAGGAAGTTTTTAATAGCCAGATAAGCCTGCTGATTTTCTTTAATTTCGGACGGAAATTGTGAAACCGGTTTTTGGGTTATTTGCACCTGGTACATGTCTTCTTTATTTGAATGTACCCCGCTGCCATCGTTGCCTATATTCTGAATGAGGGAAGTTGAAGGGTTTAAGGTTAGGCCGCCTTTTAAAAATATGGATGCATACCACCTTATGGCCCATGAATCATTTTTACCGGCCTTAAATCCTTTTAGCTGTTTCCAGAAATTCATGGTGCCTTCAATGGAAAACTGATCGGTTTTCTTTTTATCGAATTGCTTTAACAAAACATCAACATCAGGTTCAAAATTCTTCCAGGCCCTTGCCCAGGTGGCCCAGCCCCAGCTGGTAGCGGCGCGGAAAAAGAATGTTTGTTCCAGCGTTTTATCAGTTAGCTTGTACATATAAGCACCGATATGCATTATCC
>JBIOHE010000462.1:0-3144 GCA_044448725.1 Sphingobacteriales bacterium
CTGCTCCCGGCGCGGGTATGACGCGCAAAGGCAAAAAGCGCAAAGGCTACCCCTGCCTTGGATGCCAGACTAACGATGCCTGTATCTCATAAGCATGGCTGATACAGTGCATGCCGGGCACGGGAAGCCTTTACCCGGCAGGCCTTTGCCCGTCATTCCCGCGCCAGGGGGCCGGATAATTGTCTGAACCCGAATTTATCGAATTAATGAATTTTTAGAATTCCATAAATTCCTGAATTCTGTAAATTCGAGTTCAGAAAAAGAAAATGGACTATTTTTGAGGCGGCAATTCACCTGCTTCCGGCGTTGGTATGACGCGCAAAGGCAAAAAGCGCAATGGCTACCCCTGCCTTGGATGCCATCCTAACGATGCCTGTATCTCATAAGCATGGCGGCTACCTTGCATGCGGGGCAAGGGAAGCCTTTACCCGGCAGGCCTTTGCCCGTCATTGTCGCGCCAGGGGGCCGGATAATTGTCTGAACCCGAATTTATCGAATTAATGAATTTTTAGAATTCCATAAATTCCTGAATTCTGTAAATTCGGGTTCAGACAAAGAACATGGACTGTTTTTGAGGCGGGAAATCACGATCTTGCATTATACGCCATTTGGCATATTGGTACTTGTTGGTGATAAGAGCAACAAGGGCAAGTAAGTTCAATAAAACAATCGAATTTAGTGATGTTTCAATAATTAATTGATTACATTGACGAATGTTTGATAAGAGTTGAACCATAGCCTTTAGAAACATAACAACTTAGCAAGCAGTTATAGTGAATAACGACCAACCAAAGAAATTAAAAACAGAGGATCGCCTCCAACGATACGAATTTTCCAAGCGCATTGCACAGATGATTGATAAACATGAATCTCAGCAATCATTAGTAATTGGATTATATGGTAAATGGGGAGAAGGAAAAACCTCTGTAATGAATTTTATAAAAGTAGAGTTATCCTCTGACACCATTGTGGTCAACTTTAATCCTTGGCTCTTTTCCGATCAGGGACATTTGATGCAAGCTTTTTTCAACAGCATTGCCTTCGGTTTAAACAAATCAATAACTCATACTAAGGAAAAAATAGGAAAGCTATTAGGAGATTACGGTAGCGCCATGGGAGCCGTTTCCAAGGCTGCTGGAATATCCCTCGATGGACTCAGCCTTTTTGGCGATAAATTGAGAGATATATCGATTGAAAAGTTAAGAGAAAGGGTTGACAAAATCATTAATGAATCGGGCAAGAGAATCGTTGTGTTTATCGACGACATCGACAGACTTGATGTGGTTGAGGTTCAATACATTTTTAAGTTGGTAAAGTTGGTTGGAGATTTTCCCAGAACCGCCTACGTGCTTGCCTTTGATGATGAAATGGTAGCAACTGCACTTGCTCCCAAATATGGTAATCAGGATAAGATTAACGGTTATCTTTTTCTTGAAAAAATAATTCAGGTTCCATTGAAAATCCCAAAAGCAACAAGAAAAGCATTAAGACAATATACAATTGACCTGATCGATAAAGTATTTAGGGATTACCATGTCAAAATGGGCGAAAAAGAAATGGCATCGTTTATGAGTGGGTTTGAGGACTGTTTTGTTCCACATATTGAGAATCCAAGGCTAGGTATTCGGTACGCAAATACATTGAGTTTTGCTCTGCCTTTATTAATGGGTGAAGTGCATGTCGCTGATTTAATACTTGTTGAAGGAATCAAAATATTCTTTCCCGAGGCTTACGATTTTTTAAGGGCTAATTCTTCTCTTTTCCTTACAGATACAAGTAAAGGAGGGTCAATGTACAATCACGACATGACCAAAGACGAAATAAAAAAGCAGCTTGATCAATTTTTAATAATATATCCGGAGAAAACAAGAAAACCGCTATTGAGTTTATTGCAGGAGTTATTCCCGCAAGTATTTTTCGTTTACCGGAATTTTATGACGGGGGACAATGCCTGGCGGGAATGGTATAAAAATAAGCGTATCGCATCCGGAAAATATTTTAACCGTTATTTTTCATACGTAGTTCAAGAAGGCGATATATCCGATATTTATTTTAATCAATTATTAGCAGGCCTTGAAAACACTACCGTTGAAGTGACCGATGATATAGCGGAGTTATTTGAAACTGTTGAGGCATCGGACATTATTTTTAAACTCCGTTTATGGGAAGAGCAACTGACAGCAAATCAATCCAAATCGCTATCGATGATCCTGGTAAAACATGCTAAACAGCTTCCTATTGAACCACTTGCTTTCCGTTCCTACACCACTCACGCCGAAGCGGCTAAAATGATAGCCCATTTGAGTTTAAATATTTCCAGTAAAGAAAGACTGGAGTTTATACTAAGGGTGTTAGCGGCTTGCGAAAATATGCCATTTGCGATGGAGATTAATTATTGGTTATTTTATAAGAATGAGAAAGCGGAAGAAAAAATATTTAATGAGGAAGAAACTTCCCGGCTTCATGAATATTTGATTGAAAAATTTAAAATTGAAATAAACAACGGCAGTGTTTTTGACATATTACCGGACATGGAACTATGGCGCATGTTTTTATGGTGGCGGAAAATAGACGGTAAAGGGTTGGATGAATTGATAGTCAAGGAGCTTGAAAAAGGCATTACGGCTGCAATAAACTTTATTAAAGTTTTTACACCGACCATTACGAGCTATGGGAACAAGGGCCATGAAATGTTCAAATCTGGTTTTGAAGAAACAAATTTTAATTCTATGACTGAGGTTATGAATACAAGTAAAATTTACGAACTATTAACCAATGGCGATTTCAAGCCCTTTGATATAAAATCGGAAAAAAATTCAGGCCAAGACCCTCTGACTGATTCAGAACTTGCAGGGATTTTTATTGAAATGTATGAGAAGAAATTGCAAGAGGGCCGGAGTTCATAACTTTAAGTATTGTTCTTTATCAATTACCTCCCTCCGCTATCGCAAGAGTCCCTGTGGTCCGCATGCATGGTAGCCAATATGCCACACGATGCTTGGGGCGGCTATTGATTAAGACATTGCAAACTTGTATCCCCGTGTGAACGAACATTTGCAAGTCCGGATTTGCCGGCTTTATGCATCAGTCGCGGCATGGTTCAACGCAGGGTCCTCTGCGAGAGACCCTGCGGAAACAAAATAA
>JBIOHE010000463.1:0-3143 GCA_044448725.1 Sphingobacteriales bacterium
CGATTTACGATTTACGATTTTAGAATTGATGAATTTTAATTGCCTGGCGGATAGAAATATCCGCCTTTTTTTTGCGCTGATTTCCAAATTTGTTAGATAATCAAATTGTTACAAATGAATATTCAGGATTATTTAACTTTATAAAATGGATCATATACCCGCACAACGAAAAAAGGTAATTTTTAAATCAGTGCTGATTATTTTAGTACTTGGAATGTTGGCAGCATGCAGTAACCAGGCAAACAATACAGCGCTACAGGCGAAAGTTGACAGTCTTGGCAAACAATTGGCAGGCACCTATAAACCCGGGTTGGGTGAGTTTATGACGGATATACAGGTTCATCATGCCAAACTTTGGTTTGCAGGGAAAAACAAAAACTGGGAACTCGCTGGTTTTGAGATTGGGGAGATCCATGAATCGGTTGACTATATCAAAAGATACTGTACTGACAGGCCCGAAATAAAATCGTTGCCCATGTTGTATCCTGCCATAGATAGTGTAAACAATGCCGTTAAACTTAAAAACCCTGAGCGTTTTCAGGCAAGTTTTGCGGTGCTGACCAGTACCTGCAATAGCTGCCACCTAACTACAAATCACGCGTTTAATGTAATAAAAATACCTGATACCCCTCCCTTTAGTAACCAGGAGTTTAAGGTGAAGTGAGGTTGTAATATGTTGTAAGAGTTGAAATAAGTTACAACACTTCCATGAAGCAGGATTTTTATGGGGTTTTGGGCTGCTTGCAACAAAACTTCGACCATGGTTCACATATTGCAAGCGATTTGTTGGTGACAACGCCAGTGGTGACAACACCAACAAAGGCGTGTAATCAGTTGTTACAATACTGGTCGAGGCTACGCCTTTATCTTAATGTACAACTTTACCCACACTATCCGTCATAGAGCCATATTTATAAAGGATTTTGTGAAGAATTACAGTGAGTTGCAGGGCCCTTTTCAGGAGACCGCGAAAACTTTGAAATTATGGCTTATTATTTAATTTTTCAAATGCTGCTCCACAAAATCTTTTGAATAAGCTTTTATCATATCCCTAACCCTTCTAAATTCATCCATCACCTCTTCATGACTGCCCGTAGCTTTTGCCGGGTCGGGGAAGTTAAAATGAAAACGTTCGGCTTGGGTCGGGAAGTAAGGGCAATTTTCCTTCGCATTATCACAAACAGTTATCACATAATCAAAGGGGATAGCAACATACTCATCCACATTATTTGAGGTATGATGACTGATGTCTATGCCATCTTCTGCCATCACTTGTATGGCTTTTGGGTTCACTCCATGCGTTTCTATACCCGCACTGTAAATATTTGCTTTATTGCCTGCAAAATGCCTTAAATAGCCTTCTGCTATCTGGCTGCGGCAGCTGTTGCCTGTGCAAAGCACCAGGATATTCTTCATATTGTATTAGTTTTGATTGTATAATATTTTTTACGCAGCCAGAAGGCTAAGTTAACCAGGCTGATCAATGCCGGTACTTCAACCAGCGGGCCGATCACACCAGCAAACGCTTCGCCGCTGTTGATGCCGAATACCCCGATTGCAACCGCAATAGCGAGTTCAAAGTTATTGCCGGCAGCGGTAAAAGACAAGGCCGCGTTTTGCGAATAGTCAGCACCCAGCCACCTGCCAGCGGTGAATGTTACCATAAACATGATGATGAAATATATAACCAGCGGGATGGCAATGCGCACCACATCAAAAGGGATTTGAACAATGAGGTTGCCTTTTAAACTAAACATCACCAGGATGGTAAATAATAAAGCGACTAATGTTATGGGACTGATTTTTGGGATAAAAACCATAGTGTACCATTCGTCGCCCTTAATTTTCCGTAAAATATACCGTGTTAAAAAGCCTGCGAAAAATGGGATACCTAAATAAACAAAAACGCTCTGTGCTATCTGCCCTATGCTGATATTTACTTTTAAGCCGGTTAAGCCAAAATACGGAGGTAGTACGGTGATGAAGATCCAGGCGAAGAGGCTGTAAAAAAGCACCTGGAAGATGCTGTTAAAAGCAACCAGTCCTGCAGCGTATTCGCGGTTGCCTTCGGCAAGTTCGTTCCATACGATAACCATGGCAATACAACGGGCCAGGCCGATCATAATTAAACCGATCATGTAGGCCGGATGATCGCGCAGGAAAATAATGGACAGGAAAAACATCAGTACAGGGCCGATGATCCAATTCATCACGAGGGAAAGCGACAGGATCTTTACATTGCTGAATACCCTGCCCAGTTCTTCAAATCGCACTTTAGCAAAGGGCGGGTACATCATTAGTATCAAACCGATGGCAATCGGGACGTTGGTGGTTCCTGATTGAAAGGAGTTGATGACAGTTTTTGCACCCGGCAAAAAATAACCCAATGCAACTCCCATGCCCATGGCAAGGAAGATCCACAAGGTGAGGTATTGGTCTAAAAATGATAGTTTTTTTCTTTCTGCCGCAGGGGCACAATTAGTAGCGCTCATTGTTTTTGGAGTGATTAATTAAGTATTAAGATGTGGGATTGGGCAGCCATTATTTGATCCAATATTCCAAATGCTTCGCATCTTCAATAAAAGCCAGCACCGTTTCTTTTATTTCATCCCTCACTTCGCGGGTTTTTTCTAAGATTTCTTCCGGTGTACCGGTAAATGAAGACGGGTCGGCGAACGACCAGCCCAGCCGTTTTACTACGCCTGGAAATATAGGGCAGGATTCGGCGCTTGCCGCATCACAAACGGTTACCACAGCCTGATAAACTTTACCCTGTTTAAAAAGGTCAAATACAC
The DNA here is from genome assembly GCA_044448725.1 of Sphingobacteriales bacterium. Taxonomy (GTDB): domain Bacteria; phylum Bacteroidota; class Bacteroidia; order Sphingobacteriales; family Sphingobacteriaceae; genus Mucilaginibacter. The sequence goes on from JBIOHE010000463.1 coordinate 2,796, forward strand.
TCTTGGTGTTGTTTTTACTAATATCAATGCCTGCTTCCTGCATCACTTTAATTACATTGGAGTTTAGTTTTCCGGGTTCTATCCCGGCACTTTCGGCAATTAATGTCTCGCCGCCAAATTGATTTAAAAAGGCTTCGGCCATTTGGCTGCGTGCAGAATTATGGATGCACACAAATAAGATTTTACGTTGTATCATTTTATTTAAGTTTTAATGACTATCCGTTTTGATAAATATTCCGATACCAGGGTCCTTCCACAGCGGCGATGAGCAATCTGTCAAATATTTTATCGCCCATGTGCCTTCGGTTAAATTTGTAGCAGTATTCATCCAGGTAATTCTGCATATAA
>JBIOHE010000464.1:0-3138 GCA_044448725.1 Sphingobacteriales bacterium
GAATTATTTTATCCGCTATTGATGCGGGGCCTGCAATCTGCACGGTGAGTGTTTCGATATAAGCTCCCCCGGTTTTGTGTATGAAGGCGTAGTTTACCCAGGTGTTAAAGTTCATGTTGGCGCCGTTCCAGTTACCTATTAGTATAAATGTTTTGTAGCCGGGTGGTACGCCAGCTCCGGCACCTTGCTCCGGCTCGGTCAGCCGATATGCGTAGCCTGCGCCGGGTACGTTTAAAACTGTGTACTTGTCCGTTTCATCGTGGTCATACCTTGTTTTTAAATAAGGGTCATTTTCTGTTATCCTGATCTTGATGTTTTGCATGTTCCCTAAAATAACCATCCTTAATATGGCAGCCTGGCTGGTTTGGCTTTGGTAAAACCGGATAGAATCATTGATCATTTTACCATAAGCGCTGTTAGGGTCCGGACTGATTGTTAAGTCGAACGGACGGCTGCAGATAAACATTGGTCTGTAGGGATTAGGATGTGTAGCGACGCTGAGTTTAAACCGATCGCTGCTGCTGGCCCGCCAGCCCATCTGCCGTAAGGCCCCGCCGATATATTTGTCAATCATCTGCCGGGCTTTATCTATGGCTGTTGACTCATCCGGGCGCGGGTCCCGGCATTCAGTGTCAAAGGTCCTTGCGGTATTGGTGGCAGTGTCAATGGTTCCGGGAATTGTGGCTGATTTTATTTCACTTTGGGAGTGCACAGTATTGTTGTTATAGGCTATTAAGTTTTGTGCATCGGCGGTGCAGAAAAAACAAAGGAACATCATAACTGCGCATGCAGGTACCCTAATGATTTTTGAGGAAGGGCAGTTGTGAAAATCCATAAAAAACGGCATTTAATGACGGGATACCCCAAATGTCATTAAATGCCGTTGTGTTAGCTATAGGATAAATATACTATTTAAGCCCCTCTCTAAATCTCTCCCCGGTAGGGAGAGACTTTTTTAGTTAGCTGTAAACAGCGTCCATGGATAGGCTTTCATGTCCCTTAGGTATTTACCCTGTGTTTTAGCATATTGAGGGTGGGCCTTCAAGAAAGGCGCAGCCAGGAAATCGTCCCCGCCGGGATGGCCCATGTGTGCCCAAAATTGCATTTTGGCGGCCTCGTCCGCGGTGGCTACTTTACCCTGCACGGCACCCATCGGGAAGAATGGCGCCTCGTTAAATTCCTTACACCCCAGCGGGTCCTGGTCCACGTGCCCGTCAATTACGCAACGGTCATACGCCGGTTTATTGCTAAGCGCATCGAAGTGATCACCTTCAATGGTTTTACCTGTTGATTCATCAAGTTTGCCTTTATATTTGTCATGCACCAATTGCTCCATCCGTTTTTTGCGTGCATTTGGCGAGGTGGTTTTATCGTTTACATCAAAAGTGGTCTCTTCTTTCACCAGCTTAGGGTCAGTTGCGAAGTTGGTGCCAATAAACGCAGTATCTTTTGAGCGCCATACTTTATAATTGATAAGCCCGAGCTCCAGCTTAGCCACTTCATTGGTTTTGGTATCGCCAACCAGCCAGTCGTTGGCATAGCCGCCGTTATTATCGGTGGTCATAATTTTCACAAAGTCGTCAATGCTGTTAGCGTACTGGGCAGCTCTGCGGGCACGTACAAACTCAGCTGTTTTTGTGGTGTCGAATCCCTTAAACTGTGTAATGGTAGTTTCGGTGATCATTATGCCGCCTTTGTTTATAACAAAATCGTCGCCGCTGTGAATAAACCCCGGACCGGTATCCATCAAAATTTCGTTGCCTTTTTCGGGCTTAATATCAACTATTTCGTTCCAGCGTTCACCTACAATATAATCAGTCCAGTTGTTGTGGGCAATCACAATTTTATGATCCTTGGTAAAGCTGCCCGTAGCAATAAAAGCGCTGCAATTGCCCGGCGCCCTGTTGTCACCGCTGCCCGGTTTCGCTTTATTCATCAGGGTTGGTACATAGTAACCCGGAAGCTCATAATAGCCATTTAATGCAGCAACATCAAGCGAATCATATTTAAAGCCTTTCGCTTGCAGACCTTCGGCAATACCTTTTATTTCATCCTGGTATTCCTTATCAATTTTTTTCCATATAAACCTGGCCGAAGCGCTGCGGTAAAAAGCCCAGTCCTTACCACTGTTGCCTGGCAGGTAATACTGTAGCACTTGTATCAGGGTATCAATTTCATTGGCTGCCAGGAAGCCATGCTGGTAGCCAATATCCGATGGCGAGCCTGCCAGATGCAGATAGATCCAGCCGTTTTTGTCTTCACGGGTGGCCTTGCCAAGTCGGTCGCCGGCAGGCCCATTTGTTTTGCAGCCGTAGAAAAGCGCTCCTGCGGCTAATAATGAAAGAATGGTTGTTCTTAATTTCATGTGGTTTTTAAAAACTAAGGTCAGTTAGTGTAAATGTGTTTTAATAACGTAAAGATAAAATATTTGACAATCTTTCCAACAATACGCTAAAGGTCAACCTGTTTTTTGTTTTTTGGCCGCACATGCTCCCTGTTGCCAACGGCATAAGCCATTATCATGTATTTCCTTAGTTCATCATTAATATCATCCTGATGATATAGGCGGGCATGATGAACAAAAAAACGATTGGCTAAATTGTCAATTTTGTAAAAGCAAAGTGAATCGTCAAAAAGGGAAGTGAGTACCAAATGAATATCAATATGGTCAGCGCCTACTTTATTAATGGAGCAGAAACGCATTTTAGTTAATAAAGCCACTCTTGTTTTAACCGGGTGCAATTCAAACGGCCCTATGTCTTTATACGCTGCAAGGAAAAAATTAAACAGGTTAATACTTTCAGTCGTCTTATCCTTCAAAAAATCATCAACGGTATAAGCCCCACAGGAATGCGACTGGTTTTTATTGTAGAATTGATGATTGCATTTGGGGCAGGTCCACATAACCCTGTTTTTTTAATGACCCAATTTACAGCTAATCGACGAAATTTAGCTCGTTAATTTTTGAAGTATGTAACTTGATTTGGATTATAAATTATTTTTTATATTTGAGTACCTGTTAATTATTTACAATTAAACCTCTGAACATGAAATCACTAATCATGCGAATCAAGGGTTAAAATATGTTGATAACTTTATTGGATAAAAGATTGATAATGAGTGGTTTACTTGTGGATA
>JBIOHE010000465.1:0-3136 GCA_044448725.1 Sphingobacteriales bacterium
CCATCGCACCCCCCGAACACCGACGGCATGCAACATGGCCCAAGTCTTGTTGATAAAATGCCGACTTTCCCCGGAGGTATAAAAGCTTATGGCAAATTTTTAGAAAAGAATTTAAAATGGCCTAAAAATGATGACGACGATACTCAGGGAAGGGTTATTATTAGTTTTTATATTGAAAAAGACGGAAGCCTGACTAATTTTAAAGTTGAGCGAAGCTTAGGAAAAGATTTTGATGCCGAAGCATTGAGGGTGCTGAGAAAATCTCCAAAATGGATCCCGGTAATGGAAAATGGAAAAGCTATACGGTGTAGGTATACTTTGCCAATAAATTTTATTTTAACTGAATGATTTTATGAAAACCATGCTAATAGCTGGCCTTTTGTTATTACTCGTCATTGGTTCAAAAGCCCAAAATTCTCCTTCAATCCCCGATTCTATTGATCTTCACGAAAAGCCAGGTGTTTGGAGGGATGTCGGATTTCCCGGGGGATTTAAAAAACTTGAAGAGTACATCAAAAATAACCTAAGACAGTCTGCAAATTTTGAAACAGTTGAAGGACGTGTCATCGTTCAATTTACAATAGAAAAAGATGGCAGTCTAACTGATATAAGGGTCGTAAGAGGATTATCACCTGGTTGTGACAAAGAAGCTATAAGATTGATACAGGGGTTCCCCAAATGGATTCCAGCAATGCAGAACGGAATATTAGTCAGAACTGCATACTCTATACCTATAACATTTAAATTGAACAATTAACTTTACTCTATGAAGAAACTATTTACATTAGTGGTGTTTATAATAACCAGCCAATTACACGCCCAGCAAACCTTAACTTCCGGCGGTAAGCTAAAGCCAGAACAGGCAATTATGGATGTGAGGTATTACACCATCGCGTTAAATGTTGATTTTAATCAAAAATCCATTGACGGTTATACTATTATTGATGTGATTATGGCGCAGCCGACAAAAGTACTGTTGTTCGACCTGCTGGATTCCCTTGGCGTAAGAGAGGTGCTGGTCAACAATAAAAAGCAACCATTTGAATATAAAAATAACCTCGTCCGCATTAACCTTAGTGATGAACTGCCTTCCGGCAAGGCAAGTGTAAAAGTTATTTACGGCGGCAAACCACATGTAGCCCGCAGACCGCCCTGGGATGATGGTTTTATCTGGTCGCGTGATTCAACCGGGCACCCATGGATGGCTATTACTGCTGAAGGTACCGGCGGTAAATTGTATTTTCCCTGCAAAGATCATCCATCAGATGAACCCAATGAGGGTGTTGATATGATCATCACTGTTCCGAAAGATCTGGTGGTTGCCGGTCCTGGTTTGCTGCAAAAGGTAAGCAAGCATGGCAAAACAGCCACCTATCACTGGAAAACCAATTACACTATAAATAACTACAGCATCATTTTTAATGCAGGTGATTATACAGTAGTGAGCCGTCCGTACACTACTGTTGACGGCCATACCGTTCCTATACAGTTTTATGTACTGAAAGAACACGCAAACAAAGCCGAACATCACCTGGATATTTTTGTGAAAACCATTCACGAACAGGAGAAATACTTCGGTGAGTACCCATGGGCGAAGGAAAAAATCGGCATTGTTGAAACGCCGCACCTGGGTATGGAGCACCAAACAATGAATGCATACGGTAACAAATTCCGCTATGCAAAAGTTGGCGGCGAGGATTACGACGGCCTGATGCACCATGAATTCGGGCATGAATGGTGGGGTAACAAGGTCACCGCCAAAGACTGGGCCGACTACTGGATTCACGAAGGAATTTGCACCTTTGGCGATGGTTTATATGTGCGGGAATTTGAAGGTCAACGAGCTTATATCGATTTTTATAAAAACAAAGTATTGCCCGGCATCCAAAACAAACTGCCGGTGGTAATGGGCAAGGATATTGATGAAGAAGCCGCCTATAACGGCGATATATATCCAAAAGGCGCTTTTTTCATGCATACGCTATGCTACATTATGGGCGACAGCCTGTTTTACCCTGCGCTTAAAAAGTTTGTCACCTCCCCGCAATATACTTACGATAATTTGGTTGCCACCGATGATGTGGAACAATTTTTCAGCAAAGAATCCGGGCGGGACCTTAAACCTTTGTTCGACCTTTACCTGCGTACTATTAACAAGCTCGAAATTCACGTCAAACAAATGCCTGACAACAGGTACCTCATCCGGTTACAAAATATCGGTATCCCGCTCCCGATGGATGTAACGACCGATACCGGGACTAAACGTATGACCATAGATACCAAAGGCATAGTTGTGGTGAGTAAAACCTTGCCGGTGATTGATTCAGATTGCTATTATATTAAGAAAATCACTATCGAGTAAAAGATTGAAATAGATTTCCCTTATTCTGTATCAAATGAAAAGTAAGCAGCATAAATCAGGTAAAAGCAAATCCGGCAAAATGTCAATTTGCGTAGTTGCATTAATCTTTGGTGTTTTTTTATCCGCTAATGCGCAGGGTCCAAGAGTTGGTATAGCCGGCTTAAATCACGACCATATTTATGGCATTTTAGATGATTACAGCAAAGGCCGCGTAAACCTTGTTGGTATAGCCGAACCGAATAAGGCTTTATGGGAAAAGTATGGTAAAAAGTTCCATGTACCGGATTCTTTGTTTTTTGTTGATCTGAAAACGATGGTAACCAAATCTAAGCCGGTTATTGTACTGGGATATAATGCAGTGTGCAATCATGTGGATATTGTTGAGGTTTGCGCCCCTTTGGGTATCCCGGTAATGGTTGAAAAACCTTTAGCCGCCACGTTAGAGCAGGCTAAACGAATGGAAGTGCTCGCAAATAAATACCATACCACGGTTTTAACCAACTACGAAACAACCTGGCACCCCTCTTTGCAGGCGGCTTATGATATCATAAATAAAGATAGCATTGGCCCGATCCATAAAATGGTGGTGCATGACGGGCACCAGGGTCCAAAAGAAATAGGCTGTAGTGCTGAATTTTTAGCATGGCTTACTGACCCGGTTTTAAATGGCGCCGGCCCGCTGAATGATTTTGGATGTTATGGCGCTGATTTAATGACCTGGCTGATGCATGGTCAAAAACCTATAGCTGTAACCGCCATTGCCAGGCATTATAA
>JBIOHE010000466.1:0-3136 GCA_044448725.1 Sphingobacteriales bacterium
AACCAGAAGAGGAATTAATTATCGATAGTGATATTAGCATGCTTGCCGCTGCGATATAATCCGACTTCAGCCCAACCAAATTACTCCTTCCAAAACAACGTATTCGGATGAAAATGCTTCCACGAATGCCAGTACTCCTGATAAGCCTGAATTTTGCTTAGTTGACTGCCCTTTAATGTGCCTGCGGTGCATAATCCATCCCAATCCCATACCGAGGCCGTTTCCTGATCGGTGATGACACCGGTGGTATCCTGTTTAAAATGCAGGGTCTTCCCGGCAACCGCGCTGTTAAAGGCATGAAAAGTAAGGCTGTCGGGTTCAATGGTTAGCAGTACAGGGGTAACGGTTATTTTATCATTCAGGAGGTGTTTTTTAAACAAGCGGCGCCAGTCGTAAGCCTTTGCCTGGCCTTTAACTATCACACAAAGCATCCAGCTTTTACGCATCAGGCTATCCTTGTTTTTCAGGGTGCTGTCTTTATCAACCGACTGTATGCGGTCGTAATTTTTAAGGTCGGTGTAGTCGCTTGTATAATGGGTATCGGGTTGCAATATAAGCGAACCCGGGTGTTTGCTCAACCACGAGCTTAGTGTCGATTGTTCGTAAGGCAGTTCCTGCAACTGCGCACCCTTTAGTTTGCCGACTGCTGCCTTGCCGGTAGCCTGGTACCACCATGTTTTTGTGCTTTCATCTTCAATAATCGCGTTATAATGCCTCGCCCCAACCAGGCGGAATTTTTGCCGTGCACCATTTATAACAGGGCTGTACACCCTGCCGGTGCGGCACATGGAGCAATAGGTAACAAGCACCGGTAAACTGCCCACATTATCCTGCACCTTATGGTGATAAGCCAAATAATCAAGCGGGTAAGCCTTTGCTATGCCGTTATTAACCACGCCGATGATCACAAAACTCTCCGGTACTTTATTGCTGATGGCATTGGCAAACTTAACGGTTTGCGGCTCCTCGAACATTGTTTCGGCTTTGTACATTACATCTGTAATAATAAAACTGCCGAGGCATAAGGCAAGCACCAGTCCTTTTACAACTTTACCTGTGGTAGTATTTTTTGAATAGTACTTAAACAGGTACCAGACAATTAAAAAGCCGCCGGCAATGCGCAGGGGCAATACTATTTTTTCGAGGTAATAAGATACCGTTATGGCATTCAGATTCTGACTCCCCGGAAATGGCATCAGCAGGTAAGCGTGAATAAGCCCGGGGACCAACAGCAAAATAATGCCTGTCCAAAAAAGTGATGATTTAGTTTGGTTCTTCATTATTCAGGGTCGCAATTTACTAATTGGTTAACAGTGTTAAATTTATTAAAATTTTGAAGGAATGAAATAGAAATATTTAACTCGCTTTGCGTTTGAACTAAGATTGTTTTGTCTGAACCCTGATTCGTGGGATTGAAAGATTGACATGATTCCTGCAAAGGTTTTAAATAATCAGGTAATCCTTTAATCCTAAAAATCATGGTTCAGACTTGGCCGTCCAGCGTAGAGGCTGCCCCGGAAATGTTGTATCTTTGACCATGCTCATCTATTTTTACGGAACAACAGTATTTAGCAATGAATCTTTTCAAACTTAAAATCTTCATAACAGTATGCAATACCGGGAGTTTTACAAAGGCTGCGAAAGAATTATTTATTACACAGTCTGCAGTAAGCAAATCGATTAAAGAGCTGGAAGCCACCTGGGAAATAAAATTAATATCAAGAAAAGGCAATCAGATTGATGTTACAGCAGAAGGAAAGGCACTATCAACGCATGCTTTAAGCTTATTAAATGAGTATGCATCCCTGAAGGTTGCGATAAGTGCATTAAAGGGAAAAAGAAAAGATAAAATGAGATTAGGATCAGGGGCTTCGGTTACTAAATTGATTCTGGAGAGAGTAACGATGTTTTTTTTTGAAAAACATCCGGACGTAGATTTAGAAGTTTATTCGGGTAATACCGCATCAACTGAAGCTCTTTTAAAAGCCGGAAATCTTGATTTTGGCATTGTTGCCTCCACTGTTTTAGATCCTGAGCTGATCTACGTGCCTATTTTGGAAGATATTATCTACCCGGTATGCCATGCAGAACACCCGCTGGCCAATAAAATAGTTTCTGTGGAGGAACTACAGTTATATCCCGTTTTTGCCAGGGAGAAGGGTTCGGCAACGCAACAGGCCGTCAATAGCTATTTTTCCGGCAGAGGAGTGTTGTTGTCCATTAAAAATTCGTTGAATTATAATGAAGCCCTGCTTTCCTATTTCATCCTTGAAAAAGAACATATCGGTTTCATTTCAGCTTCTGAAATGGCGCAAAAACCACTATGGCGGCAAGTAAAAAAGATTACCCTTAAAGAAGGGCTTATATCCCGGAAAATATATTTCGCCTATCTGAAATCCAGCATCAATCCTGTATTTCTGAAAGAAATGAAAAGAGCAGTAAACAGCATGAAAATTAGTTGAGGATAATAACTATTACTCGTTTGTGGCTGGGTGCCCCCTTTAATACTTTTGTAAAAACAAAGGGAAATCATGAAAGCAATCTTAAATAACATTTTAACGCTGGCAGCCGTCATGTTTATGGCTTCGGCTACCATTGCCCATGCACAAACAACATCTCAAAAAACGATCATTATTATGATGGACGGGTTTGGTGAAAGCTATTACCGTAACAGTGAAATGCCCAATTTAAATAAGATCGAAAAAAATGGGATTTATAAAATAGTACCTTCGTTGATGCCCGCTGTTACCAACGTAAACAATATTGCTATTGCTACAGGAACCGCGCCCGCTGTAAATGGGATAACGGGAAACGTATATTATAATGCTTTAAAGGGGAAAGAAGAGTATATAGAAGATCCATCCTTGATTATGGCGCCGACAATTTTTCAAAGGGCCAGGAAACATGGTATTAAATCGGCCTTGTTTTCATGCAAGAAGAAAACAATTGACCTGATGGGCGCGTACGCGGATATTTCACTTTGCCCCGAATGTGATGAAGCGAAAAAAACGAAATGGACCAGTGATATTGGAAACGCCCCCGATGTATATTCGAAGGAAATTTCTTATTGGATATTTAAAGCGGCTATAAAATCTATCAAAGAAGATCCTGAATTAGGATTGATTTATATACACAC
>JBIOHE010000467.1:0-3135 GCA_044448725.1 Sphingobacteriales bacterium
CCTGCAATACAGCCCACTGCGCCAAATACTTCCTGAACAAGCTGCGTTAATTGCTGCCTGATGTAGGTACGGATGGTCGGATGTGAAAGTGTAATACGGTTATCACAATAAATTGGCGACTTCCACCCCGAAGCCCATGTAAAAGGATTGTTAGGTTGCAATTTTATTGCTTTAATTTGCAGCAGAAATTCAGCAACCTGCTGTTCTATCTCAGATTTATCAAACATGGCTCAAAAATACAGAATTTATATTAACGAAAAGGTTATCCTGTTAACAGAAAAGGAACCTAAAAGAAAAGAACACTATGAAAGGATTGATGCAGAGTTATTTGATCTGAAAATTATTTATTCATGGGCAATAGCCCGTCAAAATAAACAATTTTATGTGTTATGCCGCGATGCCAGCACTTTTTTGAAACAGGTGGTCAAAAGTGTAACGCTTATTGAAGCGGCCGGCGGCCTGGTAAAAAATGAAAATGATGAATTTTTATTTATTTACCGCAATAATAAATGGGACCTTCCCAAAGGCAAAATTGAGAAAGAAGAAAAGGTTAAAGTAGCGGCTGTGCGTGAGGTAGAGGAGGAGTGCGGTATAAAAGTAAGTACCCTTGACGAAAAAATATGTAAAACTTATCACGTTTATACGATGAAGGGTTCGGTTGTTTTAAAGAAAACCCATTGGTTCAGGATGACCTGTAAAGGGCAGGGTAAATTAAAACCCCAGAAAGAAGAAGGGATAACCGATGCCCGCTGGTTTAAGCAAGGTCACATTGAGCCTATAATAGAAAACACTTACCCGTTAATTATGGATGTTTTGGTTAAGGAGGACCTGATCAAAGGTAAGCCAATGCCTCTTTAGGGATAAACTGGCTCACATCGCCTTTATAGCGCATAATTTCGCGCACAATGCTGGAGCTGATAGAGGAATAGCCCGGTTTGCTGACGATAAAAATACTTTCAATTTCAGGGTCGAGCGAATGATTCATCTGCGCAATGGCCTTTTCATATTCAAAGTCGGATACCGTACGGATGCCGCGGATCATATAAGCCGCCCCGATACTTTTGCAAAAATCGACAGTTAAACCTTCATAAGCGACGATATGGATACGGGGGTCTGATTGAAAAACGGCCCTTAGCATTTGTTCCCGCACCTCAACACTCAGTAATCCTGCTTTTGTGCTGTTAACTCCGATACCTATATACACTTTATCGAACAGGCTCACTGATCGTTTTACAATGTCAACATGGGCCTTGGTAACCGGGTCAAATGAACCCGGGAAAAGAGCGATCTTCATAAGCGAAATTTAAGGTTATTATTGCAAATTTATAAATAAAAATAGCGCAGCCCCTCATTTTCTTTGTTTATCATATTTTAATTATATAACAATTCCCGGCCGTTAACGTATCAGGGGAATATTATAATGGTTTTTACTAAATGAAGTACTATATAAAGCTGTTACGGCCTAAAGATTGGGCGAAAAATCTATTTTTATTTGTTCCATCCTTCTTCGCCGGACATTTTTTTGTGCTATCGAAAATGGAAATGCTTTTGGCCGGTTTTGCAGCGTTTAGCTGTTTTGCCAGCAGTATTTACATTATTAACGATTACCGTGATATTGAACATGACCGTAAACACCCGGTAAAATCAAGCCGTCCATTGGCCTCCGGCAAAATCAAACCTTCGCATGCCGTGATTATTTGTATTGTACTTTTATTTACAGGCGCAGGGCTGGCTTATCTCGCTAATCCCAAATGCTGGTTCCTTTTAATTTTGGGCGTTTATTTTTTAATGAACCTTGCTTATTCCTTTGGCCTGAAAAACATCGCCATTCTTGATATGCTCATTGTTGCTACCGGATTTGTATTAAGGGTGAAAAGCGGGGCGGTGATTATTAACGTTGAAAGTTCCTCCTGGTTAATTATAATGACCTTTTTGCTTGCACTTTTTATGGCCATAGGTAAACGGCGCGACGATTTGTTGTTGCAGGAAAGCTCGGGCAGTGCAATGAGAAAATCATTAAGCGGGTATAACCTTGGTTTTTTAGATACCATGCTGGGGCTTTTCAGCGCTATTATTATTGTTGCTTATATCAATTACACGGTGGCGCCCGATACTATCATCAGGCTTGGCACTTACCGCCTGTATTACTCCAGTGTTTTTGTCATAGCAGGGGTAATGCGTTACCTGCAGGTTGTTTTTGTTAAAAAACAATCGGGTTCGCCAACAGATATTCTTTATAACGACCGGTTTATACAGCTCACAATAATACTATGGGTGGTGTGTATTTATGCACTTTTGTATTTACCAAAATCTCCAATTTTTAACTAATGAAAAAGCAGATAGCAAACTGGGGCAATTACCCCGTAATGGAAAGTGACGAAGGCAGCTTTGTTTTCCCGGAGCAACTGACCGAACTGGTTAAAAAAGAAACTTCATTTATTCCCCGGGGAAACGGACGTTGCTATGGGGACGCCTCACTGGCTGACAGAACGATCTCGACCCTAAAATATGATAAAATATTGTCGTTTGATACCGAAAACGGCATTTTTGAATGCCAGAGCGGTATTACGCTCGACGAAGTGCTTACTGTAATTGTACCCAAAGGGTGGTTTTTGCCGGTTACCCCCGGTACTAAATTTATTACGATAGGGGGAGCGCTCGGCAGTGATGTACACGGTAAAAACCATCATGTGGATGGTTCTATCTCCAATCATATTGTGGAAATGGATGTGGTGCTTGCCTCCGGCGAAGTTATTACCTGTTCACCTGATCTTTATCCTGATCTTTTCGAAGCTACCTGTGGCGGAATGGGCCTGACAGGCATTATTAGCAGGGTAAAATTCAGGCTGAAAAAAATTGAAACCTCCTATATCCGCCAAAAGCAGGTAAAGGCAGAAAACCTGCAGGAATTGATCGGTCTTTTTGACCAGTATAGTAAATATACCTATTCTGTGGCCTGGATTGATTGCCTTAAAAAAGGAGAACATTTTGGCCGTAGTATCTTAATGCTTGGCGAACATGCTACGCTGGCGGAGGTTGACGAAGCTAAAAAGAAAGAACCTCTAAAACTGCCAAAAAACAAACAGAAAAACTTTCCGTTTAATTTACCTTCATGGGTACTTAATAAGTTTACAG
>JBIOHE010000468.1:0-3129 GCA_044448725.1 Sphingobacteriales bacterium
ATCAAGAATGGAATCATTCTCTTTTCTTACATTGGAAAATTTCTGTAGAACTATTGAAACCTTTAATTCCAAAAGATCTTATAGTTGATACTTTTGAGGGAGAATCCTGGATTTCATTAGTAGCCTTTACAATGGAGAGAATAAGGCCCAGAGGAATGCCAGCCGTTTCAGCCATTTCAAACTTTCATGAGATTAATCTGAGAACATGCGTATTAAGAGATAAGGCTCCAGGTTTCCTTAAAAAGTAATAAAAGGTTCCAGGATTCGAACCTTTTAAGGGGATGTATATTAATGCCTTATCAAGAAGCCCAATTTGGCAAAATACTGAAACCCGCTGCCAGAGCGGGTTTCAAAAATTGGTCGACCTGGCAGGACAATTCTCGAACCGGTTTCTGTTCGATCTAAGGCGATTAGCCACCATAACAAATTGAACGTCGGACGTTTAACTTTCGTTTTTCGTTTTGTACAATCATTCCTCAAAAGTGAAGGGAATGTTAAAGGCTTTGACTATACCCTCATAAAAGGCAGCTTTTCTCGTGTGCCCGCCACGTAGGCTCCAGAAATGAGGTGACATCAGTCAGCGATTTAGTGTAACCTCCGCAACCAAAATTACGTCTTATCAAAGGCTGGTGCAGCTATACCATATCATTTGGTGGATATTGAAAGGACAAACTTCTGATAGATAATCGATTTGCAAAAAAGTAGTCATCAATACTATTTAACCTGTTTCGCGATAAATGTAGTTTATAATCAATGCAGCACCAATCATGATAAAAAACTATTTAAAAAGCGCCGTTCGTAATATCAAGCGGCACCCGTTCATTTCTTTCATTAACATATTTGGTTTAACCGTTGGTTTAACCTGCTGCCTGCTTATCATTACTTATATTATCAATGAGCTCAGCTATGATAAATTTAATACCAATGCGAAGGATATCCGCAGGGTGACGCGCATTTTTTATGCCAGTAAGAATGTGGAGAGCCTGCATTTAAGCGCGATTGCGCCCCCGTTTGGGCCTTTGCTCCAAAGTGCATTTCCTGATATTAAAAAAATAACACGGGTTTTGCCTATCCGCACTACGGCCTTTCACTATAAGGACAAGCTGTTTAACGAGCAGAATAGCGTCTTTGCCGATGAGAACTTTTTCGACTTTTTCACTGTACCTGTGGTTATAGGCGACCATAATAATGCGCTGAAAGAGCCTTACAGCATTATGCTGAGCGAGGCCATGGCCAAAAAATATTTTGGCGATACCGACCCGATTAACAAAGGCATATTTCTGGATAACATTTTCCTGGGTAAGATTACACATGACTTCAAAGTTACCGGTGTATTTAAAGCTTTTCCTGCCAACTCGCACATGCACCCCGACATACTGATGTCGTTCAGTACCTTAAAAGATCCGGCAATTTATGGCGCGAACAGCTTAGAGAACGATTTTGGCGGTAATGCCTTTTTCACCTACCTGCTTTTCCCGAAGGACTATAATACCGACATGATTGAAAGCCAATTGCCTGATTTCCTGGATAAATACGTTCACCTTGGCGGCACGGCCGTAAACGCTAAAACACACGATGGCACCAAACTTACGTTTGAAAAATTAGCCGACATACACCTGCGCTCACATCTGGATGATGAGTTTGAAGAAAACGGCGATATCAAAAGAGTATACATATTTTCGGCTATCGCCCTGTTTATTTTGCTGATAGCCTGCATCAACTACATGAACCTATCCACCTCACGTTCGGTATTGAGGGCAAAGGAAATTGGTATCCGGAAGGTTATCGGGGCTCAGCGAAAGGAGATCATTAGCCAATTTCTAAGTGAATCGGTACTGATTACATGGTTTGCGCTTGCACTAGCCATGGCGGGAACGGCGTTACTGCTGCCAATGATAGACCATTTGGCAAACACCAATCTCGCGTTTAACAGCCTGCTGCAATGGCAAATTTTAGTACCCGTTTTGTTCCTGCCATTTATAATAGGCCTCATCAGCGGTATTTACCCGGCCATTTTTTTGTCGTCGTTTTTACCGGTGAAGGTTTTTAAATGTATTATAAAAACCGGCTCTGGCGGAGTGTCATTCCGCAAGGCGCTGGTTGTTTTGCAGTTTTCTATTTCGATTATCCTGATAGTAGCCACTACTGTGGTGTACCGCCAATTGCAATACATTCAAAAAGCCGATTTAGGTTTCAACAAGGACGGCGTTTTAATAATGGGGTATGTTGGACAGCTACATCCTCAATATGATGCATTTAAAGCAGATTTACTTAAAAACGCAGCGATAAAAGAGATTGGCCGCTCATCGCGTATTCCATCGGGCCGCTTGCTCGACTTCCAAGGCGGGTCGGTTTTGGTAGATGGCGTAATGAAACCCATTAAAGGCGACCTGAAATGCATCAGCACCGATTACGGCTTTATACCCACTTATGGCATGAAAATGGCCGCCGGACGCAATTTCTCGAAAGAGTTTTCAACCGACACCAATAACTTTATTGTAAACGAGGCGGCGGTACGTTCGCTAGGCTGGAAAACCCCGCAAAATGCTATCGGTAAGGATATTACGTATGGAGATGTCAGCGGCAAAGTTATCGGCATCGTTAAGGATTTTCACTTCGAGTCATTGCACCAGACAATTACTCCGCTATTATTTCGATTGCCATCGACCAACGGTTATCATGTAATGTCGGTAAAGGTAAATAGTCGCAATGTCCAAACCGCAGTAAGCTCGCTGCAAGCCACCTGGCATAAATATCTGCCCGACACTCCTTTTGATTTTACCTTTCTGGATGATAAATTCCGTCAACTATACAACAGCGAACAACAGCAGGGCAACCTTTTTACTATATTCTCGTGTATCGCTATTTTTATCGCTTGTTTGGGGCTATTCGGATTGTCGGCGTTTACCATTACCCAGCGGGTTAAGGAAATTGGCGTACGAAAGGTACTGGGAGCAAGTGTGCGGCAAATTGTACTTGAGTTATCAAAAGATTTCCTGCTGTTAGTTTTGATTTCAGCTGTAATAGCGATCCCGGTAGCCGGATGGTCGATGCATGAATGGCTGGCTGATTTTGCTTTCCATACCGAAATGAGCTGGTGGATATTTGCTGCAGCAGGCATTATAGCGC
>JBIOHE010000469.1:0-3128 GCA_044448725.1 Sphingobacteriales bacterium
GTTACGGACAACAATGTCCTATTTACCCAAACTAAAACTTATTGGTACACTATATGCTACGCGTACCGCATGCCCATTTTGCATACCCGGCTTCCATCGCGGAGATAATTTAATAACCCTCACAGCTTCCTCATCACAGCCATCGCCAATTCCCCGGACCACTTTTATATCAGTTAAAGAACCGTCCTTTTCAACTATAAAACAAATAATTACACGACCCTGGGTTCCATTTTCACGTGCTCTTGCAGGATAATCAAGATGACGGACAAGTAACCGCATAAATTCATCAAGCCCCCCCGGGAATTCAGGTACCTGATCAACAGATGTGAAAATCCGTGGATCCTTTATCTCCTTTCCTGCTTTATCTAAAGTTTTTGAAGATACCTTTATACCATTCTTATATTCGTTAACCAGAAAAACCGTGTCGCTAATCTTGCTGCGCCACGCCCCTTCTTCATGCCCATTTTCTATCTGTCCTTCTTCTTCAATCTTTTCAAAGCTGCTATCAAACTTAATCCACTTTCCATTTCCACCTTCAGCTAATACATTACCTGTTGAGTCCTTGCAGTCTTTTAATAACAATTCTGTTTCTTCAGTAAAAGTTTTGACATAACTTTTTTTATTATAAAACTTACCATTCGGATAATATTCTATCTGATCACCAACCGGCTCTCCATTTTCATAATTACTTACCTTCATCCTATGCCCGTTTGGGAAAAAGCCAATAAACAAGCCTTGCAATTTCATGTTCAAATCATTGGTCCTGGAGCCTGTTATCAGCCTGCGCTTTCCATTTTTATAAAACTCTTCTACAATAAATAAGTTCTTGTCAACAACGGTATCAGGCGGAAGTATAAGCAGAATGAAATCAGCGCTATCTTTTGTTGAGACAACCCTGCCGCCTGTATTCAAAAAGTAAACGGAGGTGTCCCGTTTTTGCGCAAAAGCCGCACCGGCAACCAATAAACATAAAATAAAAAGGAATAGGGGTTTTATCATCATTTATAAATATGGGCAAATATAAAAAAATCAAAGGTGTAATTTCTTTTTTTGCAGATAATCAAGCAATAACAGGGGCCTGTCTGTCTGGATAATATTAGCCCCGTGATTTATCAGCCATCCCCACGTTTCATCGGGTTTGTTTTCTTCAACCGCTTTATCATCGTCATGGCCGCCGTTTTGTTCAGGCCATAATGCGTTAAACCAGATGGTATAGTTTTTCTTTAAGGCGGGCACACTATCAATTATTGCATCAGTATCATTACTGAATATGATTTGAATGATGGTTTTATGATGGCTTTTATAGGAGTTGATTATTTTTTCGGCGCCGGGGTCTTTGGGGTTTACTATTACCTGGAGGGTGAGATCCTCCGGAATAATTTTATGTTTAGCTTTTACACTATCCAAAGGCAATCCATAAATGTTAAAAATGGACTGGCCCAACATTTTAGCTGAGTCCAGTTTCTCAATAATCTCATCATAATAATCGTAACCCTTATCTATATCTATAACAATTTTTCCCTTCGCCGTTGCGAGCATTTCGTTAAATGCGGGTATGGTATGTATGGTTGGATGCCCGGTACCGCTTTTTAGTTTAAACTTTTTGATCTCTTCTAAAGTATAGTCCCCGGGTTTGCCTTTCCCGGTTGTGCTGCGGTCTATTGTTTTATCATGCATGATAATAAGCTGTCCGTCTTTTGTTTTGCCCATATCAAACTCGGCAATGTCAACACCCATCGCAATACAATTCTTTAATGCCTGAACAGAGTTTTCGGGCGAATTCCTCCAGTCGCACCGGTGTGCCGTAACTAAAACAGATGTTGAATTTTTATTGTTCAGCTCATTAATAACCCAGTTGTAATGACGGTTAACCTGATTCAAAGCTGAACCTGCGCCACTGTTTACCTGGCCGAACCCTGTAAGCGGCATAAGCCAGAAACAGATATTTAGTATCTTTTTTGCAGTAATCATTGATAAAAAATTAAATAGCCGGCGTCAATTGGCGTCGGCTATGATTGATAGTAGTTTTTAATAGCCCGGGTTTTGGGTATATCCGGCTAAATCTTTTTCCGTTTGCGGAATTGGATAGTATAACAGGTAATTACGCCCGTTTAAGGTAGTTAAAAGGTCTGTCCTGCCTGTACGTTTAATATCGTACCACCAGTGCCCTTCAGCAAAAAACTCCCGGCGGCGCTCATTCAAAATCAGGTCCTGAAATTGGTGGGCTGAAAGCGCGGCAACTGTTGCGGTTGCAGGCGGCGCATTATACCGGTTGGCAAAATAAGGCGCCAGGGTAGCCGAGCCTGTTAAAGCGCCCTGGGCTTCAGCTTTTATCAAATACATCTCGGCAAGCCTGGATATGATGATTGGTGTTGCAAGCGGGTTAGTGGATGCTGCCAATTGCTGGTTTGATTTACCATTCGGGAACTTTATAACCCTTGTGATGTCGGATGTAAATACAGCTGCTTTTCTCTTGTCGCCGTTCTTAATCACAGGTGATGAGCTGTTCAGATATAAATTCTGGAAAGTAAAAGCGCTGGGGGAATATGGCCATGTTGCTTTGGTATCATTAACCTGTCCCGAAAAAGAATGTGAGTTGGCCGTGCTGTTATTCGCCAGCGCAAATATGATCTCTTTGCCGGGCGAACCTGCAATAAACATACTTGAGTACGACATGGAATCTGTTGATAACGCGAATTTTTTATTGCTGTAATTTATAAGGGAATCTGCATACGTTAAAGCATTTGCATTATCACCTGTTGCTAAATAAACCCTCGCCATGAGCGCTTTAACCGCCTGGTCAGAAACGTAAAGGTTATTACTGTACGCGCCTATTACAGAACGGGAAGTTTGCAAATCGCTTTTTATCTGGCTCCAAACCTGTGCTTCGGTTGAACGTTGCACTGCATCGGTTGAATTTTTTAAAATTATGGGCACGCCGCCATAACGGGTAACTAAGTTATAGTAAATCAACGCCCTGAAATACAATGCTTCACCTTTATAAGATAACAATGCTGGCGTAACAGCGGTTCCCGGTTTGTCAATGCTTTGTACCAAAAAGTTAATATTGTTTATGCCTTTATATGCCGCCTGCCACAAGCTGGTTACATCAGCGTCAGACGGGGTCA
>JBIOHE010000470.1:0-3123 GCA_044448725.1 Sphingobacteriales bacterium
ATACTAAATTTTTACATATTAAGAAATAAAATACGCGGAATTCGGGCGTCACCGATAAAAAAACATTCTTAATTTTTTTAATCCTATAAGCGCAGTTCAAACAAAAAGTTTAAATTTGATTTAAATCTTATCAAATAAATTTATGAAAAACGACGAAAGCCCCGACCAGCCGCTAAGCGATGACCCCGAAGAAAACCTCCGGATGGAGAATGAATTGCTGCGTTTAAAGTTACAGGCTGAACTGGGCGCTAAACCCTATACCAGTTCGCAAATAGATCCGGAGATTGAAAACGAGTTTCTGAAAAATATTCTGGCATTTGAGCAAAATTGGGCCAATGCAAAACCTGCAAAAGTTTATGACCTGCTGGGCAGGCCCGAATTTAAAAAGGCGAACGATTTGGCTGATAATGAGATAGAGGAGGAATTAGAAAAAATAACCGAATTATTGTCCGAAAAAAATATGGAGGTATATTTTGGCGATGGCTATGACAGCCGCCTCCAATATCGTTTTATTACCGAAGAATTATTTGATCACGAAACCACCTTTGCACCAATGAAGGGTATGACTACCCATTTTGACTATGAGGAGTTTCACCCTAATCACAAAAAGGATATTGAAAACCGCGCTTTGGAATTTATAGCAGAATGGTTTAAACGGAGTTTTGACGAAAAAAGCTGGGAGCTGGCCGACCAGTTCATATTGCCCGACAGAAAAATTTTAAGCAAAGCTGAAGTGGTTGGGCAATTGAAACGCATTTTTGATGCTTATACCCTGTTCAGGGATGAGAAGCATCAAATTATGGACATTGGCTTTCAATTAGATGAATACACCGGGGTGGGCCATGCGGAGGGCGTAGTAAAATATGAAGCGGTTTTGGAAAGCGGCGAAACAGTCCGCCTTGGGGGCCCGTTCAAGCTGTACATGACCCTTGAGGGGGGCTGGTGGAGTATATTTCATATTGTGTTCCCTGGCTTTGAATATCCCTGAAAAGGAAAACAATTTATTGTCGCCGGGGCTCTTTATTGTCCGTCCCGAAATCTCAGGTTTAATTTATTACCGGCTGTTTCTGGGCCCTCAATATTTCGCGTAATTTAAAAAATGAATTATACGGGCCAACGGTGATTGTAGCATTAACCAGCCATGCGGGTATGCTGCCGCCCGGGTCAACGCTAAACGTATAATCAACCTTTAATTTATTATTTGATCCCTGGATTACCTTCCAAACTGCCAGGGAGTAAGGCACCCTTATATAATCATTTTGTTTTGGCAGGTAATCGGGAAGGCTTTTGGCCTGGATAGTTAATACTTCGGGCGTGGGGGAAATAGTAAGCTGAATGATCAGGTCGCGGTCTTTTATGGGCCAGGGTAAACGCGATTGGGAATAATAAATAATAGTTTGCTGGTTAACCATTTTTATAATCTCCGATTTTTTGTTCGCATACACCCAGCTGTTGTAATCGCCAATATTCTGCAATTCATTTATCAGTTGCGTTTTGGTAGCCTCCAGTTCGCAAACTACACGCAATTCTTTTAAATTACCTTTTGCGGGCTTTCGTGTAAATACCTCTATTCCATCTTCATTTTTTTTCAATTCCCATTTGCCCTGGGCCATAAGGGATGAAAGCCCGAAGATCAGGAGGCTAAAAAGTAAAAGCGGTTTTTTCATGAATAAATAATGGGGGAAATAATAGAATAATCGTCGAAATCTAATTCATGAATTTGAAGGAATGCTGTCCTGTATTAAACTTAAATATTTGTAAAAGCGTATTAAACGTCCGAATTTTATTATTGCCCGCGTCAACACAAAAAAGCCTGCTTTTAAATTTAAAGCTGACCGCTGCAATTTTAATCATAATTCTGTTAAAATTCAGTGTTTATTTGACATTTCTATAACAAAAATATGGATGTACATTTCAAAGACATCTAAAAGAAAACACTTTCCTTAAAAAACACTCCTCCGGTTTTAGCATTTTAGCTTCTCTTTTTCCGATATCTCTGCTATCCTTTCATCCACCATTTCAATTTTCGATTCTTCGTCTGCAAATAATTTTCTGTCTTTATTTAATGCGACGGCTATTCCTGAAATACTCATACCGGCTATTGCGAGTAATAGGAAAACGATCAGGCCGCACACCCTTAATATCCTTTTGAGATGTTTCATTTGTACGTATTTATAAAAAATAATGAGGCAGTTTGCATGTGTAATGCAAACTTTATTAGTGGCACCGCGTTGCGGTACACATTGAAGGATGGTTATCCTAAAAAGGCTATTGGTTCGCCGGCGTTATTTGAGGGAATGGTTTTTGACCGGTAAAAAAAGGCTTTTTGTTGCAGGGGCAAATTGGGGCCTGAATTGTTTCTTAAAAGGATGCCAGTTTGCCTGCTATGCAGCTTAATTAAATAGAGGGCAGGCAAAACCAAAAAGCAATTGGCAGCCTGCCGCCCGTAAACCTGGCGCACTGCCCTGCAATAGGTAATACTTTTTACCAGATGACCCGATTTACCGGCCAATAAAGTAGTTTGCCGGGTAAATAAATTTGCAGTACTAAAGTTGCGTGATCCTGAAACAGCAAAAAAACTTAAAATCAAAACAGCCGCCAAAAGCCATTTTGCAAACATTGTTTTAAATTTATGATGCTGTTTACAAATCATTTGAGATGCAAATATCTGACAATTAGTTTCAAAGCAAGCATATAATGTGGGTGTTAATTATCATTTCGAATCAAGTTTTATCAACCGTACATTATCAATCATCGCCTCGTTAATATCGCCGTTCATATTTTCATTTGCCTCTTTAAATTGCAAGGATAAAATGTGACTTCCCTTTGGCAACTGCACCTTAATGGTATTGCTATATCCCCAGTTTGACCATTCACCTTTTCCCCTTTGCGGTAAAACGACTACTCCGGCAACGATATTATCAACTGTAAAGGTCCGTACCGCACACTTGTTTTCCGTATTAATCGGCCCGTTTCCGTTGGCATACCTGAAATCAATGGCATACGTCCCGTTTTCGGTAATATTAACCGGGATATTCAGCACCGTGTTTTCCGTTTTGCTGATCTTCACAAAGCCATTGCCAGAAAATCCCTGGTAGGGCAAATCCGATTTTGGAACAACGC
>JBIOHE010000471.1:0-3104 GCA_044448725.1 Sphingobacteriales bacterium
ATCCACAAACACTTACTAAACCAGTAAAGGAGCATATTATTCTGCATGTAACTTTGGCAAAAGAAAATGGAGAACTCAAAATAGCATCGATTAAGGATTCAACAACGAGATTGATATAAAAACAAACTGAGATACTACCAAATTGTTAAATAACGGGATAATAAGAATTGTTAGCCAAAAACACCATCAATCCCGCCTATCTTAAATAAAACTCCGGCCTCCTGTCGTTCAAAAGGTCATTATAGGCGTTAAAATGTTTATCCCGGGTAAGCGAAGGGTCGATTTGTATAGTGATGACACGTTCTTCTGTTTTATCTGCCTGCTCAATTACTTCGCCGGTAAAATTGTAAAGTACAGAGCCACCGGTAAAGGTAAGTGATTGTGTGCTGCCATCTTCCATTTGCCGGGTTTCGGTGCCGCAGCGGTTGGCTACTGCCACAAATACTTTGTTTTCCAGCGCCCTTGCCGGCATACCGGTCCGCCATACATCCGATACGAGGTTTGAGGGGCAGGCAATCACATCTGCGCCAAGCAAAGCCAGGCTCCTGGCCGCCTCGGGGTAACGCCAGTCGTTGCAGATCATCACCCCAACCTTACAGTCATTATAGGGGTGTTTTACGATGAAAAACCCTGAATCACCTGCCTCAAAACACTGTTTCTCGCGGTAAAACAAATGCGTCTTGCGGTAGATCTTTACACCGCCATCGGGAAGAGCGATGAAGGCCGAATTATAAACCTTATCCCCGCTTTTCTCAGCAAAACCGGCAATCACTATGGCCTGGTGAGCGGCAGCCAATTGTTTAAAAAAGGAAATACTTTCCCCGTCGGGCCCTTCGGCTGCCCCCAGGGTTTCTTCTTTTGATAAAAAGGAATATCCGGTTGTACACAGTTCGGGCAATACGATAATATCGGTTGTTATGCCCTCAAGCAGATGGCCAATTTGTTTCAGGTTGCCGGTTAGATTGCCCAAACAGGGCGTAAATTGAACGAGGCTGATGTTTAACATGCGATGATGGATTAAATGCCGGGTAAAAATATCATTTTCCATCAATCATCAATGTCATGATGGCTCTTCCATATCATAAAGTTCAGCAGGAATTTTTTCTTTTGGATCAGGCTACGCCAGTCGATAAACAAAACCGTACACACAAGGAGCAATCCAATCAGTAAACTTATCACCGATGACCACGATAATGTCCCTGCCATTATGTCTTCTGCGTATGTTGCCGCATATTGGCCCAGATGCACCGTAATGGCATCGCTTGTAAATTTACCGATGAAGAAAGCCGGAATAATATACCGGGCATTTATTTTTGCCATACCCCCTGCCAAAAATAAAGGGGTGGTAGGTAGCGGTAAAAGCGAATAAGCAACAATGGCCAGCTGCCCCTTCCATCCTTTCTCTTTCATTTTTTCGCCCAGAAACTGAACATCTTCGTTTTTCGACGGTTTAAAAATTTTACCGGCCAGCAAAGGGATATATAAAGTAAGAATATACCTGCCAAAAATGGAGCCCGCAACACCAATTACTATCACAAGCCAGATGTTTAAACCGAACATGATCTGAAAAAAAACCATGATGGTAAAAGCCGGGGGAAACGGAAAAGGTACTACGTCGAACAAAAAGGCCCCGGTAAAAACCAACAGGTACTCCCACCACATATTTTTACTGTTTAATGATCACATTGTTAAGATAACGAAAAAAAAGATGCGCTCCAATTTATTTAGTGATAATTTGCTTTTAATGGCCTTATAAAACGTACAAGCCTTGTGTTAATTAATCCGCCATAAAAGGCGGAGGAATAAAAAATTACAGTTTCAGAAACTCAACCCTCCTGTTTTTAGCTTTGTTAACGGCGTTATCGTTGGGCGCAATAGGTTGGGTTTTCCCCATTCCATCTGTTTCCATTCTGGTGTTGTCAACGCTAAAGTTTTGGTTGAGCGCCGTTTTTACAGAAGCGGCCCTGCGCCTGGAAAGGTCCAGATTGGCGGCATCATCACCATCGCTGTCGGTATGCCCTGCAATTTTTATTTTCAATGCCGGATTGTCCGTAAGCACCTTGGCTATTTCTTTCAGGGTAGCAAAAGATTCCGGTTTAATTTTATCTGAGTTTACATCGAACTGGATTCCGTAAGAAATCAGTTTTCCTTCGGTAAGCAATTTATTCCGCATATCAGCGAGGCCTGCGGCGATCCTGAAATTACTAATAAGCGGGGTGGCTTCATCGGTTGTTTCGATCCTGAAAATGTTGTAAGTATAGTCAGCTATTAATCCGCGGGGCAGATCGAGCACCTTGTTTTCATCGGCATACATTCTTAGGCGCTGCTTCTGCACCCAAAAAGCGACATGATATTTTTGCCCGGTTTTAAACTGAAAAACGCTTGACCCATGGTCTTTATAACCCTCATCTTTTTCTGAGTAATTGGTCCAGTCAACCTGATCATAACCTGCGGACACCTTTGTGCCTGCCTTACCCGGAATGGCGCCGCCTTCGTTTGGTTTATCCAATGTGCCCGATACGATAAAAAAATCAATGCCATACATGTTTTCCGAACCTCCGGTCACCGTAGGTACAAAATCAAATTCTACAGTAAAATTGTCCGTAAAAATTTCTTTGGCTTCCGGGATAAAAAAGCCACCCTTGGTCAATTGAAACCATCTGCCGGGGTATTTGGCAATAGTTACAATTTCGCCACTCGAAGAGGTGTTCCACAAAGCTGGAAAATCACCCACATTCCCTGAAGAAAAGTCATCATAAAAAACGATCTTTTCACCCGGAATAAAATCGAATTTGGAGACTGTTTTATTTTCATCCTGTGCGTACGACTGGAAAGTAAACACGACCAGGCTTGCTGCTATTAAACTAAATGTTTTCATAAACGGCCTTTTAATCTAAACATCTAAGTTACGAAGCAGGGGGTTTTGCTAAATGACGGTTGTCATATATTCAATAGAGGTAAGTCACTATTGTAAAAAAACCGCTGAAAACAATTTTTTCAGGTGTGAGGACTTTTAAAGCAAGAAAAATATTCGACTCGCATTGTGAACTTTTTTAGAGTTTCTGCAATTGCAGGTTTGTATCAAGGGTTAGCATCGTAAGGGC
>JBIOHE010000472.1:0-3103 GCA_044448725.1 Sphingobacteriales bacterium
ACCTAAAACATTGGTTGCTGACCGGCCCATATCAAGGAGCGGGTCAATACCAATCAGCAAAAACAAACCGGCCTCGGGGATATTGAACATGGCTAATGTGCCTGCTATTACCACCAATGAAGCCCGCGGCACACCTGCAACACCTTTACTGGTAAGCATTAATACCAGTAACATTGATAACTGGTGCCAAAACGGCATGTGTATATTGTAGGCCTGCGCCAGGAACAACGAGGCAAACGTCATATACATCATGGAGCCGTCCAGGTTAAACGAATAGCCTAAGGGCAAAACAAAACTTACAATTTTGTTACTGCACCCAAAACGTTCCAGTTCTAACAACACCTTTGGGTAAGCCGCTTCACTGGTTGATGTGCTGAATGCGATCAGCATAGCATCCTTAATATTGTTGACCAACCTAAACACAGGCCTGCGCAATACAACGAAGCCTGCAAGGATAATAATCAGCCAAAGAACCACAAGTGAAAAATAAAATTCACCGATAAAAATACCGTAGGTGGATAATACGCCTAAACCCTGTTTGGCGACAACTGCCGTAATTGCACCAAACACTGCTATTGGGGCCAGTTTCATTACATAACCGGTTATTTTTAAAATTACATGTGCAATGGCATCCATAGCTTTTATAACAATTTCCCCGGGCCCGCCTATCGCGGCGGTAGCTACGCCGAAAAACAGGGAGAATACCACTATCTGTAAAATTTCATTATTGGCCATAGCCTCAAAAAAACTTTTTGGAAAAACATGCCCCACAAAGTCTTTTAAGGATAAGGCCGATTTTTTTATATCTGTACTTAAATGGCTGTCCGGCAAAGCTAAATGCATGGTGCTGCCAGGTTCAAAAAGGTTAACGAGCAGCATACCCAACAGCAGGGAAACCAGGGTGGCGCTCAAAAACCAGAGCAAAGTTTTGCCCCCGATACGGCCAACCGCATTAATATCCCCAACTTTGGCCACGCCAACTACCAGCGTGGTAAACACCAGCGGACCGACGATCATTTTTATCATCCGCAGGAAAATATCACTTAATATGGTAAAGCCTTCCAGTTTATCGTCACGCAAACTATCGCTTGCATTGCGGACCAGCACCTGGGCCGAACGCTGGCTTTTTAAATGCTTATAGGCAACTGCGGTGCTGTCGGTTAAGCCTTTTAAGTCTTTATCTATGCTTTTTATACTTGTTTCGGCTGCATGCAGCTTTACATTAATGGCATTAATTACACGTACATTGTAAAAATACCCAGCTACCACTCCTAATACAAGGGCGATAAAAATATAGAGCGTCAGTTTGTTCTTTTGCATGGCCTGCCGTAAGCCTGCAAAAGTAAGAATATTGGTTGATTAAGTTGATTTGGTGAGTGGTTGATTGAGTTAAAGTCTTTTTTTGTATTGCAGGGCCGACCTTACAACATAACATAAGAATCAACTTATTCAACCCAATCAACTTAATCAACCAATTCAACCTACACCAAATGCGACCTTAACATCCATGCCATTTTTTCGTGGCTTTCCATCAGGCCGGTGATGTAGTCGCTGGTACCATAATCATGGTATTTTGCAGCGAAGGGTTCGATATTGCCGCGTATAAATTCAATAACGCTTTCATGGTCTTCCAGCAGCTCTTTTATAAACGACAGGCTGTCATTTTTACCATTCGTTCTTTCAGTCAGGTGGGTAAGGGCCATAAAGTCTTTCAGCGTGGCAGGTGCATAATGGCCAAGCGTGCGGATGCGTTCAGCAACGCCATCCATAACGTCGTCCAGTTGTTCGTACTGCCCCTCAAAAAACAAATGCATGGCGTGAAAATCAGCGCCTTCAACATTCCAGTGCGCATTGCGGGTTTTTGTGTATAACACAAATTCATCGGCCAGTAATTTTGATAACTCAATTGCTACCGCCTTCCTGTTTTGTTCGGTTATTCCTATAATAGTTCCCATAATATTTTTGTAAAAAAATCCATAAAACTATCGCAACAACAAACAGGAAAGTATTTTGTTGGGGTTCTAAATTATTTTGTTGGGGGGAAATTTAGTCCGAAAGTCGGAAAAGTCAGGAAGTCCGAAAGAAGCTGAAATTTTTCAAAAAAAAAGACATTCCCGACTTTTACGACTTTCGGACTCCCGGACTTTCCGACTTCCGGCCTTTCCCAACTCCCACCTATAACTTTTCCACCACAACCGCTGTGCCGTAAGCTAAAACTTCCGTTACGCCCTGAAGCACTTCATTGGCATCGTAACGCATATTGATAACAGCATTGGCGCCATGTTGCTGGGCATGCTGCACCATCAGTTCGTAAGCCTCTTCGCGGGCAGTTTCGCAGAGTTCGGTATAAATGGTATTCCGGCCGCCGAATATGGTTTGTAGTCCGCCCATAACATTACCGCCCAGGCCGCGCGAACGAACGGTGATGCCTCTTATTATTCCTAAGTGTTGGGTAACCTTGTACCCCTCTAAAAATGTGCTGGTTGTAACGAGCATGGTTTTGAATTTTGAATTTTGAATTAGTGAGTTATTGAGTTTTGATTTGTTGGATTTGGAATTGTTACATTGGGGTATGGATTTATATAGGTATGGCCGGCATTGGCTTTGTAATTAAATTCGGTGGATTGCATATTTAGAAAGTTTAGAAAACGGATAGGTAAGGTATGGGAATCAAATTGCCTATATAAGGTTTTACCAAAGCATTGTCCGTAATATTTTAAAGTCCCTTTTGCTGCCATAATCCAATGTGGTTTAGTTAAGCAATTCGTATTTCTACTCATCCGATTACCGGTAAAGTAAAAAACTTAGCACAACATTATTATCGGCGTCGGTTGTCAGGGAAATCTTTTCAGGGTAATTTGAAGGTATAGTTTTAGTGCCTTTTTTTGCAAAGAAGGTATAATACGATTGTTTCACTGACGGATCAAACCCTATAGTGTAAACGAAGTTTGTGGGTAGTGAAGTATTTAAATGATTAAAAAATAAATGACTATCCGTTTTGATAAATATTCCGATACCAGGGTCCTTCCACAGCGGCGATGAGCAATCTGTCAAATATTTTATCGCCCATGTGCCTTCGGTTAAATTTGTAGCAGTATTCATC